>JAWQJJ010000004.1 GCA_033485155.1 Methanomassiliicoccus sp. | reverse complement strand
ACCATGAGCATGGCCTCGAGCGCCGCCAGCGGCGGCGACAGCGGCTGGATGCTCGGCATCGTCGGCGTGGTCGTCGTGGCCATGCTGGCGGTCGGCTTCATCGTGTACCGGTACAAGAAGAAGTGAGCCAACGGGGCCTGGCGGCCCCCTCTTCCCAACTCCTTATTTTTTCCTTGTTCTAAACAAAAATAATGCAAGGCACCACTTCGACTATGCCGACCGCGATGCCCTTTAAGATCTCATACCAGCTCAGAACACGCTTACCGTCACTCTGACGTCCTTCTGCGCGGACAGCTCGGCCAGCAACTTGCGGACCTCCATGGAAGGGCCGTCCAGCACCACCTGCTCCACGCACCGGTGGTCGATGTGGGTGTGCATGGATGAATGGACGATGTCCGCATACTCGTGAATAATATCGTGCACGTGGTGCTTCTTGCGATCGGCGTAGGTGACCGAGACGACGCAGCTCACCTTCCCGTCAAGGTCGTTGATCCAGTTGTTGCCCGAAACGAATCGGTGAAGGGCGTCCCTGACCGCATCGGAGCGGGAGGAATAGCCAGTCTGCTTGGCCATGTCCTCGAAGTCCTTCAGCTCCTTGGCAGATATAGAAACGCTGATAACCACCATTAGTAACGCCGTGACCGCATCGACCACCGAGCTATAATCGTTTTCGCTCCCTGGCCTCGGTAGCCAGCTTCCAGCCGAGGGCCTTGGCCTGTTCCAGGGCGTCGGGGTGGTCCTCTATCGATCCCCGCTCCTCGAAGCCAGCGAAGGTGAGGAACTGGCAGGGCATCGCGTCAAGGGTGTAGAACAGCGCCCGGGCGGTCGCTTCGGGCCCGGAGAAATCGGTGCGGATCCGTGCCCCCACGGAGATGAATGCGCTGCCTCGGACCTTACCCTTCACCTTCAGCACGTACTTGCGGAACCAGAACAGCTGGCAGCGGTCGATGAAAGCCTTGGCCTGGGCGCTCACCGCGTCGAAGTACACCGGCGAGGCCAAGATGACGATGTCCGCCTCCTCGACCTTGCCGTACAAGGCCCCCATGTCATCATCCAGAGCGCAACGGACCCCGTCCCGGCAGCCATCGCAGGCGGTGCAAGGACGTATGTCCAGGGCGTCAAGGACGACCTTCTCGACCTCCACCCCCTCCTCCGCCGCTCCTCTCAACGCTTCCTCCAGCAGGAGGTCGGTGTTCCCTCCCCGGCGCGGGCTTCCCAGGATGCCTAAGGCCCTGATCATTGCGCTCACGCACGTATGAACGATTACATGGGATATATGGCTGCCTAGAAGTACGGGGAGGGTTCGATATTGTCCAGGAGCCTCTCCCTGAGCGTCGAGTAGTACTTGAACTTCTTGATTATGTAATCGCTGGCCCCCGCCTTCATGGCCTTGAAGCTGAGGTCCGGGTCATCGAGAGCGGAAACGAGGACGATAGGCATCTTATAGCCCTTGCCTCGGATCTTCGCCAGCAGATCCAGTCCGGACATGTACGGGAGGCGGTAGTCGAGCACCACGATGTTATACTGGCTCAGCTGGAGCTTACCCAGGGCCTCGGTCGGAGTGGTGGCGACGTCGATGTAGAACTCGTCCTTCGGTAGGGTCTCGCTGCATAGCTCCAGATGCTCCAGGTTATCGTCCACCATCAACACCCGGATGAGAGGTTTTCCGGCGACCGTCTCAAACCCCCCTTCCGCTCTCGGTCGCCTTGGGTAGGAGGACGACGAATACCGACCCCCGGCTGGGGTCGCCGATCACCCTATCCTCAGCCCATACATACCCCCCATAGCGCTCGCATAGTGCCCCGACCACCGACAGCCCGAGGCCGTGGCCGTCCGAGCCGTGGGCGGTGTCCAGCTTGTCGTAGCGCTTGAAGAGCCCGGCCTTCCTTTCATCGGGGATCCCCTTCCCGCCATCCTTGATCTGGATTTTCCACCAGGTCCGGTCGTCCTTCTTCTCCTCGCAGATCTCGATCTCCACCGGAGCGCCGCGCCCGTACTTGCAGGCGTTGGACAGCAGGTTGTAGAACAGATCCTTGAGGAAGGCATCGGCTATGGTGACAGCGCTCTCGACGGAGCTGGTGTAGCGGGTCTCGATGTCCTCGTAGACTGCGTTGGAGAAGATATCCTCCTTAGCCTCCATGATCACCGGTATGATATCCACCCGCTCCAGGGGGGCCTCGGCTCCCTTGGACCGCAGGCGGGACAGCTCTCGTATGTCGCTGATAAGCTCCGAGATATTGTCCGACTGCACCAGGGCGGAGCGCACGTACCGCCGCTGCCTGTCGTCCAGCTTGGGGTCCTTGAGCAGGATCTCGAGGAAGCCGTGGATGGGGACATTGAAGTTGGCGACATCGTGGGTGAGAAGCACGTTGTACATCTGAGTGTTAGCCGCGGCGCTGCGAATCTTATCGTACTGTGACGCACGGTGAATGGCCATGGACGCCTGCAGCGAGAAGAGCTCGATGAGCTCGTACTCCTTGGGCGTGAATGGCACCCCCGGCCTCTTCTCCAGGGTCATGGCGCCCAACAGGTCGTCGGAGAAGCGAAGAGGGACACAAATGATGGAGCTGGGGTCCTCATCCGGGGTGCCTGGCACGGTCACCGCCCGGGGGTCCAGGTCTGCCCTCTCCACCAGCAGGCCCTTTCCCGTCTTGACGACATGGCCGGTGATCCCCTCGCCCACATCCAGCTCGATCTCCTGGGAAAGATTGGCCTCGGTGATCTTGGACAGCGACCTTAACTTCCCGGTGTGGGGGTCGAGCATGAATATGAAACCATTGTCAGCCGCCACCAGGTCCCGGGCAGTCTGCAGGATGATGTGGAGCAGTTCGTCCAGCTCAAGCATGGAGGACATCGCCTGGGTCGTCTCGTACAGGCCGCGAAGCTCGTCGTTGCGGTGGACCAGCTCGTGCCGCAGGGCGGCGTTGCGCAGCGATATGCCCACCTGGTTGCAGTACACCTTGAGGATCGGGTAGTGGGCTTTGACCGATACCCCGGGCCGGCGGGTGCCGAACACCGCGCAGCCGTAGGCCTTGTTGGTCCAGTGAATGGTAATGCATGCCATCGACCGGGCCTTGGGTACGGTGCGCAGGGACTCCATGATCTCTGGAAGGTCCTCGAGGACGAGCTCCCGACCCTTGCATACGCTGATATACATCTGGGTGCCGTCGATGAGGGGGGTCTCCAGCACCTCCCTCGCCTCCTTATAGTCAATGCCGTGGCACAGCATCAGGGGCTTCTCGTCCGGGGTCAGGATGCGGAAGATGGCGAAATCCAGCCCCAGGGAGGTGACCAGCCTCGCGGTCTCGGCCTCGATGATCTCCTTGAGGTCGGCGTTCTCCAGGAGGTCCGAGGAGGTCTTGGCCAGGACCCTGATGGAATCGATGGACCTGCCGTCCTTGGACGCCTGGTCCTTCGACCGCTCCTCGCGAAGAAGCACCACCGCGCCATCAACCGTACCCTGGGCATCGGTCGTGGGAACGAGGGTGCATCGGTACTCCGGCGTGCCCAGCGGGGTGGAGAATGTGAGAGAGACCCGTGCCGGCTCTCCGGCCAGGCCTTTCTTCAACGCTTCGGTGAAAGTTTCCCGCTGCGAGGGCGAGCCGCCCTTGAGCAGAAGCTCCTCGAAGGGCAGACCGAGTATCTCCTTGGAACCCCGGCCCATTACCACCTTGGCCCTCTCACCGACGTGGGTGACCCGACCGGAGGTGTCGAGGACGATCAGAGGCAGGGGCAGGGAATTCAGAACATGAGCCAGGCTGAGAGAGGAACCATTGCGGGACCATTCCTCCTCCTGGGATGCCCAACTACCCTGCTCCTCAAGCATTGACCGATTATATCGTCCTTGGCTATTAAAAGGGGGCTGATGCCGTTATCATGCGTAGTAAAGGCGGCCCGATCGTTCCAGACTGCTGTTCCACGCGCATGCTATAGCGATCATACCAACGGCCGATATACTTCATTCAGACAATAGTTTTAAATAATATTTCAATGTACGGGGGTCAAAGAACTCGGGAGAGGAACCCTCAATAATTTCTCCTCCTGTAAGTTTAACCGTGTTCCGCCTGAACAACTCTCCCGGGTTCTTTTTCTCTTCATCATGCGGACCGAGACCACCCGCTTCTATGACATGTCCCGGAGGGGCATCCAGACCTTCGACCTAGAGCGGGTCGCGATTACACATGAAAGAAGGTACTAATATGCGGCTATGGTTAGGGTGGTCCGATGGATGAGGGCGATTTCACCAAGGCCCGCTCGATCCTTTTCCCAAGGAACGTATTGCTCGGCCACGGTGTACTGAACAGAGTTCCGAACGTCTGCACGGAGTTCGGACTATCGGGGACCGCCCTGATCGTCACCGGTGCCAAGACCAGGGACGTCGCCGCCGGGATCGTGGAGTCTACCCTCAGGGACGGGGGCTTCGAGGTCCAGACCGCGACGGTGGGCGAGGCCACCCAGGACAACCTGTCCAAGGTCGAGCAGATCGCCCGAGATGCCAAGGCCAACTTCCTTCTCGGAGTGGGAGGAGGCAGCAAGATAGACCTGGCCAAAATGGCCGCCTATAACCTAGGACTGGAGTTCATTTCCATACCGACGTCAGCGTCGCACGACGGCATCGCCTCGGGGAGGGCCTCCATAAAGAACGAGACGGGGCCCCTCTCCCTGGACGCCCGCGTCCCGCTGGGAGTCATCGCTGACACCTCGATCATCGTGCAGGCCCCCTACCGCCTGCTGGCGGCAGGCTGCGCCGACGTCATATCAAACATCACCGCAGTCAAGGACTGGGAATATGCCAAGAGGCTCAGGGGTGAGGAGTTCTCCCGGTCCGCGTTCGCTCTCGCGCTGTATACCGCAGAGACGATCATCGACAACGCCGACCTGATCAAGCCCAACCTGGAGGAGAGTGTCTGGGTGGCCATCAGGCCGATCATCATTTCCGGGGTCTCGATGTCCGTGGCCGGCTCTTCCCGACCGACCAGTGGTTCGGAGCACATGTTCTCCCACGCCCTGGACATGATCGCCCCGGGCAAGGCTCTGCATGGGGAGCAGTGCGGGGTGGGGACGATCATGATGATGTACCTGCATGGCGGGGACTGGATGAGGGTGCGGGACGCGCTGGCCAAGATCGGCGCACCGACCTCGGCCAAGGAGCTGGGCATCACCCCCGAGCAAGTCATCGAGGCCCTGGTCAACGCCCACAAGGTGCGCGACCGTTTCACAATACTCGGCCACGTCGGCCTCACCTACGAGGCGGCCGAACGCCTGGCCATGCTCACGAAGGTTATCTGAAGGAGGCTGGATAGATGGTAGTCATCACACTGATTGGAGAGCACCTGGCCAAGGAGGGCGAGGAGTTCGTTTACAGGGGGCCACTGACCGAGTGCAGGGACTGCAAGCTCAAGGGAGTATGCTTCAACCTCGACCCAGGAGGCCTGTACCGCATCAAGTCGGTGCGCACCGTGCATCACGAGTGCCGTATCCACGAGGAGGGGGTTCGAGTGGTCGAGGTCGTCAAGATCCCGCAGAAATGCGTGGTGCCGCATAAGTACGCTCTCGAGGGATCCACGGTCACCTTCGACGAGATCCGATGTAAGACCCTGGGCTGCGCCAACTACCACATCTGCCATCCCAAGGGGCTGGAGAAGAACATGAGGTTCCGAGTGGCCAAGATCGACAAGGAGCTCAAGTGCCCCGAGGGCCAGCGACTGGTGGCCGTCATCATAGAGTGACCTCGGTCACGGGGGCCACGCCCTTTTTTTTCGAACGCAGTTACACTGAGGGCGATGGATAAGTAAAAAGGAGAAGGCGGGACCGACCCGCTGGGTTTTCTACCGGAAGCTTTCCCCGGTCAGCCGCTCGAACATCTCGATGTACAGGTCGCTGACCTTCTTTATCTCGGCCTGCGGCAGAGAGGGAATGGCAGGCTCCGGGGCACCGTTCTTCCTAGCCTCGGTCAGCTGGTCGAAGTATCCGGTGGAGCGGTAGTACTGCCGCACCGCTTCCTTGGACAGCTCGACGAACTTGCCCGATTCGTAGGCGTCAACGTCCCACCAGCGGTCCTCGTCCGCGGTGCCGAAGGTGTCGATGAGCATCAGACGGCGGTGCTCGTCGAAGGCGAACTCCTTCTTTCCATCGACATGTATGAGCATGCGCTCCTCGACCTCCGACTCTATGATGTCATCGATCCTCTCCACGACCTCGAAGATGTTGTCCAGCTCCGAGCTGGTCAGGCCGGAGATCTTGAGCGCCTCCTCCCTGGTCAGCAGCCGGTCGACCTTTTCCAGCTTGGTGGTGGTCTCGTAGAACGGCCGGGGGAGCTTCTCCCCGTACTTGACCTCGTGGTCCTGGGAGAACCCAAGATCGCGAACGTTGATCTCGTGGTTCCGTATGCGATCATAAAGGGATCCGGCCACGTACCGCCTGGAGATTACCTCCAGAGGGATGAGGTAGTTGGTGGTCGAGGTGTCGATCATCGAGTAATCGGTGATGACGTTCACCCGCTTGACCCGCATCCGATTGGGCGGCACCAGCTCAGTGAAGTGCGTCTTGATCCCGGCCTTACGGCAGACCTGGAACCAGAACGCCGCGGAACGACAGAGCGTCTCGCCCTTGAAGGGTACCTGGGAAGGGATGATCTTATCGAACACGGAGATGTTATCGGTGAAGAGGAACTCCAGCGTATTGTCGTCGACCTCGTATACTTGCTTGACCTTACCGGTTCTGACCAATTTCATTCTGGTCTCACTCTCGCCCCAAAGTAACAGGAAGGGATGACTTATCACTTTTGGTCCGGCGGCATACCTGTCAGCGATTATTCGTCGTCTTTCACGAGGATGCGTACAAGGCCCCAACGGCCATGTCGGCGGCCTGCAGCCCGCCGCGCGAGGACATAAACGCGGGCGGGCGCGCTTTTTCTGTCGCTGAGGATGTATCTAGGTCGATTTTCAAACGGATAGAGTTATATCATGTTTATCCAATCGTTAAATCCACATGGGTGTCGAGATCGAAGAGATCCGGACAGTCGACAGACTTTCCCGCCTTGCCGAGGAGTGGGAAGAGGTCCTTGCGAGCAGCGGGGGGGATCCCATTTTCCTCGGGCTTCCCTGGCTGTTGTCCTGGTGGAGCACCTTCGGAGAGAAGAGGGAGCTCATGGTGCTCCACGCCATCGAGGGCGGCCGATCCGTCGGTTTCGCTCCATTCATGGTCACCCAGAGGGGGAGGCTATCGTGCTGGCGGAAGATGGAGTTCGTCGGCTCCGGACCGTCCGACAGGCTGGCCATCATTGCCCGGGACGGGCGCCTGGACGTGCACCGTGCGATCTGGGACTATGTGAAGCAGAAGGACGACTGGGATGTCATCGAGCTGAGGGAGATGACCGCCGGGGAGGCCACCGAGGTCGTCGTCCGGGAGTGCTACCCTCATGCCGAATACATCCAGGCGCTGTCCCCGCACATTCTTCTTAATGGCGACTATGAGACGTACTTGAGCGCGCTGTCCAAGAACATGCGCTACAACCTCGGCCGGAACCGTCGCAAGCTGGAGGAGTCCGGGGCGATCTTCCGGACCTTGCGTACTCCCAAGGAGGTGGCCGAGGGCGTGCATTACCTCCGGAAGCTCAGCGAGGCCCGATGGGACATCGCCAGCGTGCTGATGATGCCGAATATGGTGGAGTTCATCGAGCTGGCTGCGACCGAGCTGGCCAAGAGGAGAGAGATCGTCTTCCACACCATCGAGCATCACGATGAGCCGATCGCCATCACCATGGGGTTCGACACCGACCACCGGTACATGTATTATCTGTCGGGCTTCGATCCCGAGCATTCCAAGACCTCGCCGGGATCGGTCCTGCTCTCGAAGATCATCGAGGAGTGCTGCGCAAAGCACATGACCGAGGTGGACCTCCTGCGGGGGACGGAGCAGTACAAGTACCGCTTCAACGCCGTGGACCGGGTGCTCTACCACTTCCGTGCCTTGAACAAGGGGCTGTGGCGGTCCGCCCGGTGCGTGGTCCGCGAGGAGCCGCTGAACTAACGGTAGAAGGTGCGCAGCAGGCTCGACGACGGCAGGTACAGGAACGCTTCGGCGTAGCCGTCGATAGCCATGCTCGCGGCGCGGTATCCGTTCAAACCCTGGCTCGACCGAGTGTAGTCGATCTCCCGCACCTGGGTCCCGTGGTCCCTGATCGCCGTGCTCTTCCGCTCCCACACCCCGGTGACGGGGACGAGGAGGTTTGGCATCAGCGCCCCCCATACTTCATACATGATGGCATCCGGCCCGTCCCCGCGCCCCTCCACCGCCCGGAGGAAGGACTCGAAGGTGCGGATGTGCTCGTTATGGTTCTCGAACGGGGAGGGCATGAACACCGCGTCCGGCTTAAAGGCGGATATCTCCTCGTCGATGGTGGCCGCCGCTTCCTTGGGAGATGGGAAGACGGCCGATTCCCTTCTCCGTACGTCCTTCACTCTCAGATGAGCCAGGGCGGCGTCGATCTCCTTCCTCCTGTCCTCGGGAGTGAAGTTGCCCTCCTGCATAGAGAAGTACACCACCCGGACCGCCTTGCCGGCGTCCAGCAGTTTGATGATCGTTCCGCCGCAGCCCACCGCGTCATCGTCTGGATGGGGGGACAGGACCAGGAACCGCTCCCCTGGGGGAAGGTCCATTACTTTGGGGCTCCACGCCGTTCCCTCCAACCGGTCGGGGACGGTAAAACGGTTCCTCATCTTCTCGGCGATGAACTTGAGTTCTAGCCTCGCTGCTTGGATTGCCACGAGGAATATTATGTAATGATAACTAGATTAATGTTCACGACACGACAGATGAAGGTTGCACTGCTCTCGTTCTACAGCTTTGATCAGGTCAAGGGCGGGACCGAATTGTATTCCGAGTACCTGAGGAAAGCCTTCCCGGAGCTGGAAGTCTTCACCTACCGGGACTTCAAGCACAGCGGCCTTCCCATATTGGAACGGCTCAACCTGCAGCAGCCCAGGATGGGCTTTTCCATGAGCCAGCATTTCCACCGGGAGATGAAGATCAAGGACTTCGACCTGGTCATCTGCAACTCCACCGCCGGGTGGTGGCTCTCCGTCCGCCGGCCCGAAATCCCCATGATGAACGTTTTCCACTACACCTCCATCGGCCTGTCGGAGGGCACCTTGCAGAGCACGCCTGGATACCTCCCGTCGAGGTACATGATCCCGGTGTTCGAGAAGGTCGCGGCCAGACGGAAGGAGAACATAGCCGTCAGCGCCAAGGTCCGCCGGGAGCTGGACGAGTACTACCACATCCACTCCACGGTCATCGAGAACGGGGTGGACCTGGAGAAGTTCCGCCCCTACGATCGCATGGAGTGCCGGGAGCGGCTGGGGATCGACCATGAGGGCCCGCTCGCCATCTTCGTCGGCCGGGCGGACCATACCAAGGGCTTCGAGCTGGTGCGCGAGATCGCTGCCCGCCGGGACGACCTCAAGATACTGTGCGTGACCTCCGGCGAGGTGCAGGGTAAGAACTTCATTACCAAGCGGAACGTGGCTAACGAGCTCATGCCCATCCACTACTCGGCCGCCGACCTCATGCTGTTCCCCTCCCGCTACGAGTCCTTCGGATACGCCCCGCTGGAGGCGATGGCCTGCGACGTGCCGCTGGTGGCGTCGTGCACCGGCCTGATGGAAGATCTGGACGACCCCCGGGCTGGGGAGGTTGTCCTTAAGTATGATGCCGACCTGTACATGGAGGCCATCGACCGGGTGCTGGCATCCGACCTACACCCCCGCAGAGTGGTGGGCGAACGTTATTCCCTGGATAGATTCGCCAGAGAGTATCGTGAGGCGGCTGAAAGGATCGTAAACGAATGAAGCCTAAAAACCTCGAAAAACGGACGTTTTTACTATTATCTACTTAGATTCGCAATCACGGGAACATAATTAATTTATAGTCAATAACCCAACAGGGGTGCGGGCGTAAGGATACCTCACTTTGAGGAAACCTTGCATCCGAAGACCGGGCAAAGGTCCGGTCGCCTGCCGCGGAGCGCGAGTTCCCGGCCGGTGCAACGTCCCCCAAATTGCGCCTACGGGTGGGGGGGAGTTCAAACCCAACATTGGAGGAAAAGTATGAAAAAGAAGAAGTACTGCACCTGTGGAGAGAATAGTCTCCCCACAATAGGGCAGCAGTTGCCAGAGGTGGACGCGTTCTACCGCCTGGCGAGGTTGGCATGACCATCGCTCCAGGGACCGGGGGGCCGGTCGGGGTGATCGGGGCCGGACTGAAGCGAGCTGGAAGGAAGCTGAAAAGGACCAATGTCGTCCTCCTCATCCTGATTCTCACCGTTAGCTCGCTCATACCGTTGCTCCTTGACGGGAACGGAAGCCGAACATCGGGCACCATCATCAACAGCGACAATACTGTTGCCGGTGGCTCATCTGATTCTTCCAGCAACCCGGACACATCCACGAACCAGACCTCGGACTCGAGCGACCCGACCTCCACACCTGATTCTAACTCTCCGTCAAGCGGCACTACCGAGGCGACAGACACACCATCTTCGACCACCTCGGTGCCGAACCTGAGCGGAGAGGGATCGATGGCACTTGGAGTGTCCTCGTCCAACCTGACCGTTGTCAACAATGCCGGCACCTACACGGCGTATTCCGAGAACTACAAGATCGTCGTGGCCCAGTCCGGGAACGCGGTATGCTACGTTATCAAGCCGTATTTCACCAGCGATGTCATCGAGTATGGCCGTCTCAACCCCCTCACCGGCAACGAGGGGACGGTGGATCAGTACGGCAACGACCTGAACTATGTCACCACGACCATCACTTCCTGGGGACAGAACGGCAACTGCGTCTGGTTCGTCGAGAGCTGCTCGCAATACAGCATCCGGCACGAGTTCACCATCTATCGTGACTACTTCGAGCTGGACGTGACCTACACGCCCGGGGCTTCGAAGGTCATCACCACCTACGCCATCAGCCTGAACTCGGCCAGCGGAGCCTACTATGACCTGTTCAGCGATGGGAAGGACCACCGGTACATACCCGGCACGCCGTTGAACACTCCCAAGACCAACGGGATCGGGGGCTGGTATCCCTGTTACTACATGTACGCCCCGGCCTTCGACATGAGGGTCCCGGGACGGTCGCTGGGCGTGGAGTGGGGATTCTCCGACGAGGAGGCTTACATCTACTCCCCGACTTGGATCTCCGGCAGCCCTGTCGACGGGGCCTCGGTGTTCAGCGTTAAGTACACCTCCAGCGCCGGCGTGCTGCCCGACCCCGCCCTGGGCACGGCCAAGACATTCCACATGTATGTCCGGCCGTACCAGTACACTGACGGTGAGGCGAGGGGACATTGCTCCGGGTATGCCGACTGGATCGGCCCGCAGATTGCCTCGGAGTGGACAACTGTGAGCACCCAGCAGTTCCCCCTGTCGTTCTACGACTTCGGGAAGACCATCAACGGGGTCGGCGGGCAGTGGGACTCCTCGTTCCGCAGCTTCATCGAGTCCTCCCCCATATTGCTGGCCCAGCTTTCCACCAACCCGGATCAGGTGAACTGGCACTACAAATCGGCCCAACAACTGGTCGGAGGTACGGGCACGATGCCCACCGAGTGGCAGCTGTGGAGCTCACCGGGCACCCAGTACTACCTGTCGAATGGCCACCCCGTGGCCACGGCGTCGAGCTCGGCCTTCCGCAACTACCTGATCTATCAGGACCCCAGCAACGACTGGTGGTGGTCGAGCACGGGCGTCTTCTGGGATGAGATGAACAGCTGGTACGGGGAGAACAATCTGCCCCGCAGCGACTACAACCACGAGACGGGGGACTTCATCCTCGAAGGATACATGAAGCTGGTCGAAGAGACAAGGGCCTCTGGCTACTTCTCCTTCGTCATCACCAACCCCTACACACCGTCGATCCACCTGTCAATGGTGAGCGACCTGAGCGTGTTCGAGGGCTTCGAGCCGGTGTCCTACTACGGCAACGATCTCACCGGAACGGTGGAATCGACCATGCTGTTCGTCAACGAGATGCCGTCCCAGTACCGCCCCCACCTCGTGGCGTACCAGAACTACAACGCCGACAGCTCGAGCGACCAGCTCGCGGTGTACTCGGCGCTGTTCAACTCCGCCCGGTACGGCTTCGATGTCGACCTGCTCTCCTACGAGAGCTACTCGTCCCAGATGCATAACCTGAACATGGCCATATCCATGTATACGGCCATGGGCGCCAGCCGCCACCAGGATGTGACCAACTGGCCCGCGACCATCGACCTGAGCTCGGAGGGCAACAGCCTGACCACCAACCGCCAGATGGTGGCGGCCACCGGATCGGGCACGCTGTCGGTGACCTTCACCAGCACCTACGACAGCTACACCGTCACGAACCTGTACGGTTCCGCCCTGAACGTCCACCTGACCCTGCCCGACGGCAGGACCATCTCGGGGACGGTCGCCGCGGAAAGCACCGCCAGCTTCAAGTGAGGGTGGCCCGGGAGGGCCAAAACATCTTCCCCATTTTTCCCTTTTTATGAGTGAATTCAAGACCGGCGGGCGCTACCGCCGTCCCGCCAGCCCCGGAAGATGCCCATGAACTCGGAGACCATGCCGACCATGACGAAGAACCGGGGCATGGGCTCCTCCTTCTTGGCATCGTTGTTGGGAGCAACGGCCCCGCCGGGCGCCCGGCGCTGGACGAATCCTCCGACCTGCGCTCCTATGTAGCCGGAGAACCTCACCCGGTCGCTGAAGTGCTTCCTAACCAGGTAGGCGGTGTTGCGGCCCCACATGTATCTTAGGCGCAGGTACCACTTGATGCGGTCCTTGCGGTACGATCCCTCGCACCACTCATGCCACACCACCGCTCCCTCGCGGTACTCGATCCGGTACCCGGCATGGAGGACCCCAAGGCAGGCGTCGGTCTCGTCCTGGTGGTAGCGGAAATAGGAGTCGAAGCCGCCGATCTTGACCAGCGCCGCACGGCGGAAGGACATGTTGCAGCCGACCATTACCTGAGAGAGGCCTTCGGTGCTCTCCCCCCGCGACTCGTCGAACCACCGGCCGTCCGGAGCCACGGCGTTCTTTCCCATGGTCAGCTTTCCGGTCATGTCCATGACCGGTCCGCCCACCCCGCCCACGAGCGGGTCGGTGTACGGCGACAGGATGGACGATAGCCAGCCGGGCTGGGCTACGGCGTCGTCGTCGATATAGCACACCACCTCGCCCCTGGCATTCTCCAGCCCCATGTTCCTGGCCGAGGAGATGCCGTCCAGCTTGGCCTGGCGCACCAGCACCACTTCGCCCTTCTTCTCCAGCTCCTCCAGCATCTCCCGGGTTCCGTCGGTCGAAGGGCCGTCGACCACCATGATCTCGTCCGCCCGGACCTCCTGCTGCTTCAGCGAGCGCAGGCACTTCTCCAGCCACTGGAGCCGATTGAAGGTGCATACGATGACCGTGACCGTCGGCCTAGGCGCCGGTCCGTGAAGCTCGTTGTCATTGCTCATCTTCGAAAGCACTTCCATGGTTCGCGTTGATTTATTGAATACCAGCTATTAATTTACTCCTATTCCCAACACGATGAACGAGATGACCATCCAGGTGTCGGTGAGCGCGTGAACGGTACCCACGTACATAAGGCTACGCGACCGGAGGTAGAGGACGCCCATGAGCCAGCCCAGAGCGAAGGAGAACAGGGCGAAGGGCAGGGAGCCCCACAGCAGCATGAACGCGGCGTACAGGAAGGATGAGAGCAATAATGCCCCGCGGGTACCCAACAGGGGCACCGACGATCGGAGCAGGACGCCCCGGAACAGGCCCTCCTCGATGAAACCCCAGGCTGCCAGCATGGGCACCAATAAGATGGTCGAGGAGCCGATGTGATAGCTTTCCCAGAACCGCAGGCCCAGGAACAGGGATTCGGCCAAGGCCAGACCGATAGGCAGGAGGAACACCACCGCCACCGAGCTCTCCCTCAGCCGGGTAAGGCCGATGGTGGGCATCTCCACCTTCCGCAGGTACAGCAACACCGCCCCCCCGGCGGCGACCACCATCGCCGCCTCGTCGGCGTAGATCAAACCTGAACTGGGGAGCAGGACGATTAAGAACGCCACCGACAGCACCAGGGCCACCGCCGAGGCCGAGGCCGCCACCTCTTCGCGCTGGGGGAAGAGGACCAAGGTGGTGCAGGCCAGGAGGCCGATCATGAGGAACGCAAGGGCTAGAGCCACCGCCGTTCCGGACCCCGACAGTCGGAACAGGTAGACGGAGAGACATCCTAATACTAGAGGGGCGACGAGCGTCCCCAGCACCGGCCATAAAAGCTCGCGATGGACCTCGTGGGACGTCTTCCCCTGGTAGATCAGAACAGGACGTTCCAGAGCATCAGCCCCCACAGGATGATGATCAGCGACAGCAGGCAGAGGCTGGCGGGGGCCATCTTACGGATGTTCCCTTGAGACATGAGGCCCAGCACCACCAGCCCGAACAGGCATGCCATGCTCACCACGAGCGCGGGAGCGATGTACGATGACCCGAGGCCCATCGGCGGGATGATGGCCATTGAGCCTAGGTAATAGTCAAGGGAAGCCAAAGGGTCTTCACCTCCCGTCCGTCGTTCAGGGTGAGATACAGGGTCTTCTCCCCCGTCACCGGAATAACAAAGGAGATCACCGAGTCCCACCTCTCGCCATCGTCGAGATTGAAGGAATACGATCTTGGCTGGCCGGTGGTGACCGTCACCTGTTGGGAGGGATCGAAGATGGTGCCCGTCCCCGAGGTGTTCTCCAGGGACAGCGTCAACTGGAAGTTAGCCGACGTTCCCATGTGAGAGATCACCGTGACCTTGATGAGCCCTGCCTGGTTCCTCGCCAGCACGCTGGGAAGATGCGACAGTTGGCCGTCCGACCCGGTCACCGCGAACTCCGAGTAGGGCTCCGAGGTAGCCCGGGCATTCAGTCCGTTCACGAGGACGACCGAGAGCACCATCACCGCAGCGATGATGATGACCGCCACCCCCATCTCCGCCGCCGAGTACGGCATGCGCTTCTTAATATGGGTGACTATCGCAAACTGGTCCCCCCGGGGAAGGCTGGAACGGCGCAGCAGGGCGATAAGGGAGGCCACGAAGGTGATGAGCACGGTCTCCACCCCCACCACCGTCTCGGTGAAGTTCAGAATGCCCCGGGTCAGGATCGTCCCGGCCAATGCCATGATCGCGGCGGACAGCCCGACCCCCAGCACGACGCGCTCCAGGAAGGTAATGTCGAGCAGATGCTCCTCCCGGCGCACGATGGTGGTCTGGGACAGCAGTGCCTTTCGACCGGGGAAGAGCGCCGATACGATGGCGTAACCGGGACAGAAGAACACCGCCAGGAAGGCGATGGTCCACCTCAACGGGCCAGCCGTCCCGGTGATCGACAACAGCATCGCCGCTACTACCAGCAAGCAGACGATAAGCAGGTCCCATGGCCTACCCGGCCCTATGATGACCCTCCCCGCCTTCATTACCATTTCTTCACCGTCCTTCAGCCATTGATACGTTCTAGTTATGAACTTGTCGGTCCTTGGACAGGGACGTCACCAACGAACGCAAGCGGGGAGCGACGACCTCCCAGGAGTACGAGGAGGCCACCAGTTCGCGGCCCTCCCGCCCCAGCCGCTCCGCCCTCGGGGGATCCTCCAGCAGGGCGATGACCTGCCGGGCGAAATCCTGGTGGTCCTTTCCCACCAGGCAGTTGGTCCCATGCTCCAGCTCGGGGATGCCCTCCAGAGCCAGGGGGCTGACCACGGTGGCCCGGCCGGCCGAGAGCATGTCGATGACCTTGGTGAGTATGCCGACGCCTTTCCACATGGGGGCGATGCAAACGTCCGCGGCGGATAGCCACAGGTACAGGTCGGGAACAAAGCCCAGCATCCTGACCCCGGCTGGGGCGTCCTCGCCAAGCTTCCCGGAGCCGGCGATGAACACTTCCACTCCCGCGACCTCGGCCGCCACCTGAGGATACATCTCCCGGGCGATGTATTGGGCGGCGTCGAGGTTGGGCATGTACTTGAGGGTTCCGAAGAAGAGGACCAGCTTGACATCGTCATCGACACCCAGGGCCTTCCGGGCGTCCTTCCGACTATGCATCCGGGAGTCGACGAGGGCCATGTCTGCGCAGGTCGGCAGGACCTCGAACTTCGAGGTGTCGAAGCCCAGAGCGCGGTAGGCCTCGACCTCCCGCCCGGACACCACCAGAACCTTGCTGGCCAGACGCACCAGGAAGCGCTCCAGGAGAAGGTTGCCCCGGAGGAAGAAACGGCTCTTGCCCAGGGTGGCAGAAAAGTCCTTGATGTTGCCATGGTTGTCCCAGATCATAGGGACGTCCAGTATTCTAGCCGCCAAGCCTCCGGCGAGCGAGTAGTAGGTGCCCTCGGCGAACACCGCAGACACGCCTTCCTTCTTACCCTGGCGCAGAGTGGACCAGGCGATGGCCATCTCGTTGAGGACGAACATGATGTAGCGGGAGAAGCGGTTACCCGACTGATCGAACACCTTCTTGTCCAGCGCGCCGGTCGCCACGGGAAGGACCTCGAACCACTGCGACAGCAGGTATAACAGCTTGGGAGTGCGCTCCGAGTTCACGGGGTCCACCTCCACCTTCGGTATGAACGCGATCTTCATTCCATCCCCTCCGAGTATATGCTTACCAGCCGGTCAGCTCCGACCTCGAAGCTGAAGTCCTTTAGCGCCAGCTCACGGGCCTTCGAACCCATGTGATCGAGCCGAACGGGGTCCTCCAGGAGGCACAGCAGGTCGGTGGCCATCTGTTGCGGTTCGGGGGACAGCATGGCCCCCGCACCGTGGTCCACCATGTCGCTCTTCAGCCCGCGGGCGAAGGAGGTTGCCACGGGCACCCCGCAGGCGATGGACTCGATGGCGGTGAACGGGAACAGGTCGGTGCGGGAAGTGATGGTAAGCAGGTCCGCGCAGTTGTAAAGCTTGGCCATATCTGCTTGGTCCAGCCGGTCGGTCATGATGCGGACGTTATCTATGAGGTCGAGATCCCTGACCATCGCTCTCAGGGCATTCTCCTGAGGTCCGGTACCCTTGAGGATGAGCAAACACTCCGGATCGCTGGCCTGCAGCCGGGCCATGGCCTGTACCAGCAGATCCATGCCCTTGTTCTCGTGCATCCGGCCGATGGACAACAAGACGTTGCGGTCCTCGTCTATGCCGAAGCGGGCGCGGGAGTCGCCCTTGTGGAGCGGCCGGTAGACGGCGGTGTCGACGCCGGAGTGGACGACGGGGGCGATGCGGTCCGCGGGCACCCCAGCCTGGCGGAGGTGGTTCGCCGCTGAGCAGGAGCGAGGGATCAGCCTGCGGCAGCCCCTCACCACCGCCTTCCCCAGGGTGCGGTAGAACTGCTTCTGGGCCCACCCCATGGGACCCTGCATGTAAATATCCAGCTCCTGCCAGATATACATGCCCGGACCGTCCCGGGAGGCCTTCCAGGTGAGCACCGTGCCCGGCTGGAAGATCTCTCCCGACTGCACCACGTCCAGTCTCATCCGGGGGATGTCCTTGAGCAGCGAGGGGGTCAACGGGGCGAGGGATGGCGGGAACACCCTGGCCAGGCGCGTGGGGATATATTCGATCCTGACCCCGCCGAGGTCACCGCTCCGCTCTGGACGGTACGTATCGGCGACGAAGACGGTGACGTCATGACCGCGCTTTACCAGTCTCCTCCCGGTCTCCACGATGTTGAGGTCGGTGTCGGTACCAGGACGGAGGCCCTGCGTTCGCATCACCGAGGCGTCGGCTTGGACGTCCGCGGTCTTGGTTATGAGGTTGACCAGTCCGATCTTCATCGCGCTACCTCGCCACGTACATGGCCCAGTACATCCCATTATCATATACCTTGTAATGATCAGGCGCGGTCGAGGCATAGTAGGTGTAAACATCATGTGTGCCCCATTGACGATACCACATCTCGGTGGTGTTGTCGAACAGGAACACTCCGCTCCCCATCCACGAGACGATGTTCTCGGGCGTCTGGTTCCACAGCGAGATCATCTTCACCCGGTTGTAGCTTTCACCATGGGCGCTCCACACATCGATGGGGTAATACCCTCCGGCGACCCACAACGGGTCCAGCTGTGAGAAGTAGTCAGCCGCCTTGATGCCCCGGTCGTTGGTGATGTACAACGCCTCCTGATAGAACATGGTCGAGGCTGCCGCCACCACCACTATGGCCACCAGCACGCCCAACAGGGGACGGACGTAACGCTGCCTCTTGGTCATGAGGAGGGGTACGAACACCATGGGGGCAACCAGCACGATGTACATTATACCCCGATCGTACAGCTGCCCATTGAGCAGGACGATGTCCAGGGGAATGATCGCCAGGGCCAGCAGGAACAGGGCCAGGATGTTGCTGGGCATCGGCACCGGTCCCTTCCTGCGCTGAATGAGGAACACCAGGAGGGCCAACAGCGTCAGCCCGATGAACGCCATCATCATGTACGTCCGGATCTGAGGGTATATGGGATCGAGGATGTTCTCAGAGGTCGTCCTCATCGCCACCTGTTGCTGCACCCCCTCATTGATGTTCATCAGCTGATCCAAACGCAGGGTGATGAACTCGGCCAGGTTGAGCGAGAACGATGACGCTCCGGTGAAGAACCATCCCAGCCAGATAAGGATGAACACACCCACCGGCCAGGGCCGGCCCCACTTAATGGGATGCTTGCGGGCCACCGCCACCCGGATGACCCGGGCCACGATCTCCTTGAGAGCGATGGCACCCAGGACGAAGATCAGGGTGGTGGGGTGAGAGATCACGACGTAAGCGAAGAGGAACAGGGCGGCATACAGCCACTCCTTGCCCTCCCGCTCGAGGCAGACGAAGATCAGCAGCCCGGCCACCAGGCCCATGGACTGGGGGGAGTAGTTGAACTGCAACCAGACGTTGGGAAAGAGGGCGAAGACGAACGCCAGCCGGTAATCGAGCTTGGGCACGTAGGTGCGAGCGAAGAGGTACAGGGAAGCCATGGTCATGACCGCGGCGAAGACCGGGTACAACTTCAGGAACAGCAGGGGGTCCGGGCTGCCCAGCAAGATGTACGAGGCCCCCAGGACGAAGAATCCGGGATAGTTGAAGGCGTAGGAGTTGGCATCGGTGTTCGACAGGATCCCGTTGTGCACCAACTGCAGCGAGGAGTTGTAGTGCACGTAAGAGTCCCAGACCGTGGGGTATTTCGAGAACATGGCCGGGGCACCCCATAAGGCTACGAACAGCAACATGGCCTGGACGAAGAAGACCGTCTCCGAGTTGGAGCGCAGCCCGATGCCCAGAGATATGGTCATGAAGATAATGCCGACCCAGTAGGAGAACGGCAGCAGGCCGAAGTAACCGAACGGTGTCCCTAGGGGCACCGTTTCGATCGAGTAGCCAAGGGAGGACAGCAGGCAGATAGCCATGCCTAGAATGCTCAATGCATAGAGGAACGACGGACGGACTTTTCCCTCATCTTTGCTCATTTGATATCCTCGTCGGGCAAAGTGCCGGACTATCCAAACATGGCCCATATATATCTACCTTCTTTAAGGAGTGGAAAAAACGGCCACTATTCAGTCCGGCTCGCACGAAAGAGAAGAAAAGGTTGAAATGTGGGGGCGGACCATAGACCCCGCGGCCGGGGCATGACGGCCATCATATGGGTGTCATCATGTGGTTGCCGGGCCATGTGGCTTTCTCGTTCCTCATCTGTCTCCCGTTCATCGTATATCTGAAGCGGGAGAGGGCTCTCGCCATCTCCTACCTGATGGTCTTCGCCCTCCTGCCGGACTTTCTGCACCTCGGACCTCTGAGATATCTCTCCCATTCCCTCGTAGGTCTGGGAGTGATGCTGCTGATCGTCCTGGTGCCGCTCGTGGCGATCTCTCGGCCCCGCCCGGCACTGCTGCTGTTGGCAGTGGTCGCGGCGGGCAGTCATCTGCTGGGGGACGCCTACATCGGCTCCGTGGCGCCCTTCTACCCGTGGTCTCTGGAGTGGTTCCAGATCAACGAGTTCAACAGCGCCTACGACATCCGCATGGAGGTGGTGTTCTTCACCATCGCCTTCCTCATCACGGTCATCGCCCTGCGGCCCTGGACCGCCATCCGGGACATCTCCCGATACACGAAGCGGGAGCGGAGGGGGCTCATGATCACCTCCCTCCCAGTCTGGGCGTTGTCTGGTCTGGAGGGTGTCTACTTCATCATCGTGTCCCAGGGGCCGGGGCTTAGTGGCTACCGGGCGGTTCTCCTGGCGTGCTTCGGAGCGATATTCATATTATCTACGATATTCCTTGTGACAAGTGTAAGACGATCGGACATAAAGTGTCAGACAGTGTCAGTATAGAGAATGATATGACTTAATCTAGACAAAGCTTGGCCAGTCAAAAACAAAAATTTATATATGCCTTATGACAAATAAATCCTTCGCGCGAATAGAAATCGTTGGAGCTACTGGCAAAGTAGCCATAGGGGCAACGAGAGTGAGCAGAAACGCAACTACCAGGACCAAGACTATTAGAGCTAGCACAGTGTATACGGGGATGAAATTGTGACCGCGAGCAAGATAGTGGTAATGATCCCGGCGCTCAACGAGGAGCGCAGCATCGGGAAGGTTATCGACGATATTCCACGCAAGGAACTGATGAGCAAGGGATTTGAGGTTCGTGTTGTCGTGGTCGATGGACAGTCGACCGACAGGACCCTCGCCATCGCCCGGGAGAAGGGCGCTTACGTTCTTGTCCAAAAGGGGAAGGGCAAGGGATTGGGAGTACGGCAGGCAATTGCATTGTGCGATCCCCGCGAGGTGGTACCGAAGGTCCTCGCCCTGACCGGCGGCCTGTGCGCCAAGTTCTCTGACCTTGCATCAATGCTCGACGCCAAGTACATGATCATGATCGATGCCGACGGCACCTACCCGCCCCGGTACATACCTGACGTCATTTCCGCCCTAGAGGGCGGGGCCGACGTCGTCATGGGTTCCCGCTTCAAGGGGAACATCGCCGAGGGGGCCATGACTCCCCTGAATCACTTCGGCAACATCGTGCTCAGCGACGTCGCCACACTGCTATACCAGCACCCGTGCACCGACCTGTGCACCGGCATGTGGGGCTTCAACGCCCATGCCCTGCGGACCCTCGAGCTGGACTCCAAGCACTTCGAGCTGGAGGCCGAGATGTTCGCCGAGTCGGTGAAGAAGGGGCTCAAGCTGGAGGAGATCGCAATCAACTACCTGCCTCGGGCGGGGGAGACCAAGCTGGTGCCCCTGAAGGCCGGTGTCACCATCATGACCAAGCTGATGGAGAGGCGGTTCTGGAGCGCTCATGGCGAGTTCGACATGAAGGTGGTCAGGCGGGCCGAGAATGCCGCGTCGCGGCTGTCCGCCCACCACATCTAGAGGCCCATAGATGCGCGTGGCCATGGTCACCCCAGAATTTCTCAGCTGGGGAGGGATAGGGAGCTATGTAGTGCAACTGGCCAAGAACCTGTCCCCGGACCATGAGGTCCACGTTATCTGCTTGGGCAAGGAGGGCGAGACGCCGACAGCGGATAACGTGACGGTGCACACCCTGGGCACGGCCAAGGACACCTTCATGTACAACAACCAGTTCCAGATATCTCTCTGGCGCTCCTTCGCCCAGCTCAACGATGCCTACCATTTCGACCTTCTGCACGCGAACCACGCGCAGATGTCCGACCTCATGTTCAAGGTGCTGGGAGAGAGGATCCCCTCGGTGACCACGGTGCACAGCACCATCGGATCGCAGCGCATGGGGACCAGATCGTCCGATCTGCCGCTCAACAAACTGGAGGCATCCGAAAGGATGACCTACCTGATGCTGCCCCTCCTGAAGACCATCGAGAAGGTGTACATCCGCCGGTGCAGCTCCCTCATCTTCGTGTCCGACTTCATTCGGGGGTGGTGCCAGGACCAGCTCAGCGCCGACTGCCGGGCGAGAGTGATCCACAACGGGATCGACACCTCAGTGTTCTCGCCCAAGAGCGTGGATGAGTGCCTGCAGCGCTTTCCCTCGCTGGAGGGGGTCGACAACATCGTCCTCTTCTCCGGCCGCATGATTGCGCTCAAGGGTATCCCCACCGCGCTGAAGGCGGCTACCATGGTGGACCCCGCTCTCAAGCCGACCTTCGTGTTCGCCGGTAACGGGAACGCCGACCAGTGGAAGATGATGGCCAGCGAGCTTGGCCTCCCGGCGGAGAGGTGCCGCTTCATAGGCGGGGTGCCCTATCATCAGATGCCTTACCTCTACCCCCTGGCCTCGGCGTTCATGCTCCCCTCCTACTCCGAGAGCTTTCCCATGACTTTGCTAGAATCGATGGCCTCGGGCACGCCGGTGATCGCCACTCGAGTGGGCGGGGTCCCGGAGATGATCGAGCATGGCTCGACCGGCTTGCTGGTGCCCCCCAAGGACGCGGGGGCTTTGGCAGAAAGCATTAATACCGTGCTGGGAGACCACCGGCTGGCAAGATCGCTGTGCATGCGGGCCCGCGACCGGGTGCTGGAAGAGTTCAGCGCCCGAGTGATGGCCCAGCGCACCGCGGAAGCGTACAAGGAGACAGTGGACGGATGGCATTGAAGGTCCTACTCATCAACCCTCCCCGGTTCGAGGGTATATCGGTCATTCGCGAAGAGCGATGCGAGATCACTGAACGCTACTCGGTTCTGGAGCCATACTCCCTCCTGCAGACCGCAGCCCTGCTGCGCGGCGCCGGCCATCAGGTTGGCCTGGTCGACCTCAACGGCTGGGAGCTGGGATACCAGGACCTCGAGCAGAAGGTCAGGGAGTTCCGGCCGGATGTCGCGATGTACCGCTTCACCCCCACCACCTTCGACTGGGACCAGAAGACCGCGGCCACGGTCAAGGGAGTGGACAAGGACATCACCACGGCCGGCATATGCTGGACGCTGCACACCATGCCCAAGCAGGTGCTGAACGAGGCCCCGGACCAGGACATCTACATCCGCCAGGACTATGAGGTGGTCGGTCCCGCGCTCATCGACGCCCTATCCGCCGGCAAGCCTCTGGACAGCGTGGCTGGCATCGCCTATCGCCAGGGCGGCGAGGTCAAGATCACCGCCCCGTCAGCCCCGCTGAAGGACTATGACACGATGCCCCTCCCGGCCTACGATCTGCTGCCGGATCTCAAGCCCTACTATGTCACCGCCCCCGCGGGACGGCCGTTCACCATCTTGTACACGAGCAAGGGGTGCCCGTTCAAGTGCTCCTTCTGCACCGTCGCCGGCACTCCCTGGAAGATGAGGACCGCACCCCACATCCTAGAGGAGCTCAGGTACCTCAAGGAGCACTTCGGACTGCGGACCGCATCGTTCTTCGACGAGACCTTTACCTTCAACCGCAAGCGTGTGGAGGAGATCTGCCGCAGCCTCATCGAGGAGGACCTCAAGATAAAATGGTACTGCAACACCCGTGCCCACCTGGTCGACAGCGAGCTGCTGAGCCTCATGCGCAGGGCCGGGTGCAGGGGTATCTCCTTCGGCATCGAGTCCGGGAGCCAGCGCATCCTCGATTCGGTGGAGAAACATGTCACCGTACAGCAGGCCAAGGACGCCATCCTGGCGGCCAAGGCCCAGCGCCTCAAGGTGCTGTGCTCGTTCATCTTCGGGCTGCCGGGAGAGGACTGGGACAGCGTGGAGGAAACCCTGAAGTTCGTCCGCGAGACCCTGCCGACCTCGGCCCAGTTCAACGTCGCCGTGCCGTACCCGGGAACCCGGCTGCATGAACAGATCTACGGGCTGCCGGGGCTGGAGGAGCCTGATTTCCGAAAAATGTACCAGCATGCCTCCGTCATCGGCACCGAGAAGATGTCACCCGAGGACCTGGACGAGGCCAGGAAGAAGGCATACAAGACCCTTTACACTTCTGGCAGGTGGTGGCTGTCGAACGTCAAGCACTTGGTCCAAGACCCGTCCGACCTGTATCTGGCGACCAGGTACGCGCTGAAGATCACCAACAACTACGTCTTCCACGGAATGAAGGACGCACACTAGGTTTACCATGGAGACGGAACGCATAGTGATGACCTCGACATTCTATCCGCCCTACCACCTGGGCGGGGACGCGGTGCACGTCAGGTACCTGGCCGAGGAGCTTGTTCGCCGCGGGCACGAGGTCCATGTCATCCATAGCCGGGACGCCTACGCCCTCAAGGCCAAGGGGAAGGACCCGGCGCCCATCTCCTCGGACGTCGTGGTCCATCCGGTGAGCACCTCGCTCGGGGCAGGGTCCGCCCAGCTGACCTATATCAGCGGGCGGAACCGGGCCGCGGAGAGGGAGCTTCGGAAGGTTATCGGCGAGGTCCATCCCGCCTGGGTCCATCACCACAATATCTCCCTGCTCGGCCAGGGCGTGCTAGATATCGGCAGGCCTCAGCTGTTCACCGCCCACGACCACTGGCCGGTGTGCCCTCGCAGCGACCTGGCGTACCTCGGCCGGGATACCTGCGATCGCGACCGGTGCCTCACCTGCTCTCTGCGGACCGGCCGACCGCCCCAGCTGTGGCGGGGCAACGGGTTCAAAGGGAGGCTCATGAATATCGATAAGGTCATATCTCCCTCGGAATACATGGCCCGGTTCCTGCGGGAGCGCGCCGGGCTGGAGTCCGTGGTACTGCCGAACTTCGTCCCCCCGCCCGGGCCGGTGGACGGCAAGAACGCTCCTCCGCACTTCGTATTCGTGGGGGTGCTGGAGAGGCACAAGGGCCTGGACCTCCTGCTGCAGGGGTACGAGCGCAGCGGGGTGAAGGCCGAGCTGCACGTCCTGGGCAGCGGGAGCCTGGAGCCCGAGCTCAGGGCCGTCACCGAGCGCACCGGGGGCCGGGCCCGAGGCCTCGGATTCCTGTCCCGCAAGGAGGTTCTGGAGGAGGTCGCCTCGGCCATCGCCCTGGTCGCCCCCTCGGTTTGCCAGGAGAACTCCCCCCTGTCGTGCATCGAGGCGCTGTCGGTGGGCACCCCGCTGCTGGTCTCTCCCAACGGCGGCCTGCCGGACCTCGTGGCCGGGGGATGCGGCCTGACCGTGGAGACCACTCCCACCGCCATCGGGGAGGCCATGCGCCGAATGGAGGAGGACCGCGGGTTGCGAGAAGAGGCTTCGCGCAGGGCGCTGGAACGGTATGCCAGATATCACAGCCCGGATAGCTACCTGCACTCCTACCTGGAACTGGGGAGGAAGGCGGGATGACGGCCCTCCGCACCTCGTTCTCATTCTCTGCATCATCAGGCAGGAGGAACGGGCTAATAGAGGGACCTTGCATATCGACGGGAGTAGGAAAGGTGAGCGGCCTGCCCGGAGCGTTCGACGCGGACCCTAGCGCGAAGCACGTGAGAGGCTGCGGCCTCGCTGAACCGGTGACGGACGAAAGACGCATGGGGGACCATTGATGCTCAGGACGTGGAGGCTGGACCAGACCGTCGACCTGCAGTCCATGCAGGCGGAGTGGGAGGCGGTAAGGAAGAGTACTGGAGGTTCGATCTTCACCTCCTTCGACTGGGCCATCGAGTGGCTCCGTCACTTCGACAAGGTGGCATCGCCCCGTGTGGTGTTCGTGGAGGAGTACGGCCAGGTTATCGCCATCGCTCCCTTCGTGCTCACCGAGCAGAAGTCCATGGGCCTCAGGCTCAAGAAGCTGTCCCTCATCGGTAACGGCGCCGGGGTGGCCGAACTATACGAGCTCGGCCTGCTGGTCGACGAGAACCGCGAGGACGTCCTCGAGCGCATCGTGGAGGAGATGGATAAGATCGAGTGGAACGTCCTTCATCTCAACGAGATGAGCGATGGGGCGGTGGCTCAGAGTCTGTACCGCAAGGTCGCGGAACGCTGGGAGACCGATGAGCTCGTCCACACTCCCTGCCCGGTCATCGATATCCCTCCTGAGGGAGATGTCATGGAAGTGCTATCGTCCCGCACCAAGCGCTCGCTGCGCAAGATATCCAACGGGCTGGAGGCAGAGAGCCGCATCCGGTACCGCTGCGTGGACCTGCCGAAGGAAGCGGAGGAGGCGGTGTCGATGTACACCCTCCAGCACCTGGCCCGGTGGGAGGACAAGGGCGGCAGCATATTCTCCAGCGAGAACCTCTCCAGCTTCCTCAAGCAGGTCATGACCGCCACCGTGGCCGAGGGACGCGGCATGATCTACGAGGTATGGATCGACGGATCCCTGGCTTCACAGATGCTGTGCCTGGAGGACGGGGACATCATGCGCGCCTACCGGGTGGGTATGAGCAACAAGTTCTCAGAGTTCTCCCCTGGCAACCTCGTGTCATTATACGCACTCACCGAGGCGCAGAAGGCCGGCTTCACCAAGTTCGACTTCGGGGCCGGGCCAGAGGAGTACAAGTATCGCTTCGGGGCGAGGGACGTTCCCCTGCTGAGGATCCAAGCCAAGCGGGGGACCGTGCGGGCGATGTCCAAGATCACCTCCCTGCCCGTGGTCAAGCAGCTTGTGGACCGGTCAGGAGTGAAGGACCAGGCACTCAAGGCAATGCACGAGTGAGGTCATCCACGCCGTACCTCAACTGGACCAGGCCGTCGGAGAAGGTCTCGCAGCTCACGAGGCGGAGCGGTCGCTCCGGGCCCCGTCCGAAGAGGGGGATGCCCTCTCCCAGGAGGCGGGGCACTACCGTGATGATCACCCGGTCGACCTCCCCGGCCGCCAGGAAGCTCTGCGCCAGCCGGGCCCCTCCCACCAGCCAGATGTCCTTCCCCGGGGCGGAGCGAAGCTCGCTGGCGAAGGTCTTGACGGCGCCGCTGACGAACCTCACGTTCGCATCCTGCCCCCGACGGCGGGAGGTGAAGACATAGCCTTCCATTCCTCGGTAGGGGTAGGGGCCGAAGGTCAGCAGCTGCTCATAGGTCGTCCGGCCCATGACCACGGTGTCCACGGTGCTTAGGAATTGCGCGTAACCGTGGTCTTCAGGTCCTTCGGTCGGCAACCAGTCGACGCTGCCGTCCCGCCGGGCGACGTGGCCGTCCAGGCTGACCGCGAGGTACAACACCACGTGGCGGTCGTTCTCGCTCATCGCACCCACGTGCGAGCTGCTCGCCCTTGACCTTTTCTAGAAGGCATCGGCCGCGGCGTGGACCTCGATCCCCTTGGCGGTGATGGCGTACGGCTTCACCCGTCTCGAGTGGGCGATGCGGCGCATCTTCATCACCCGGACCGTCAGCTGGACCTCCCCGCGCTCCTTGTTCTCCTCGTACCGCAAGGCGATGACACCATCCACCGCGTACTCCACCAGACCGTCGCGGGAGGCGTTGGGGTTGCTATCGTTGACCTCGGCGGTCATGAGGCATGTCGCACCGGTTTTTTTGATCATCTGGATAAGGTTGAACAGGTTCGAACGCTTCTCGTGGTCGGCGTCGAAGAGGAGGTTGAGAAGGGACACTGAATCGAGCACGATGCGCGACGCCCCGAAGCTCTTGATGAAGTCCGGGAGCTCGCTCCGGATGCGGGTGATGGTCGTCTTCGCGTCGGTCGGCTCCAGCTTGACGATGGCCAGGCTCTTCTGGTCGATGAACGGCGCGAGGTCCCACCCGAACGAGCGGGCAGCGGACAGGATCGACTCCTGGTCCTCCTCCAGACTTATGAATATGCCCTTCTCTCCCTGCTTCAAACCCTGCTGGATGAACTGCAGCCCGAAGGTGGTCTTACCCGTACCGAAGGAGCCCATGATCGCAACCGCCTGCGACTTGGGGAGGCCGCCTTCCAGCATCTCATCGAGCCCGTCAATTCCCGTCTTCACGCGATCCATTTCCACCATCATCCTATCCTTTCTGTGTCGATGACCACCAGCCCGCTCTGTGCCGTCACCACGGTCGCGAACCTGGCGATCCTTTCCTTGTCCAGGTGAGGCAGCAGCGAGATGAACTTCTCCACGTACATGTACCGCTGGCGCTTGGACGAGTTCAGGTATCGGCTCCACTCGAACACCAGGGAGCCGTCCACGCTGTCCATGAGCATGCGCTGTTTCTTCTCGTCCAGCACGTTGTTGGTGAGGACCAGGTAGATGATGCCCCCCCACCGCTTGGCCACCCGCTGCATGCCCCGCATCACCGCCACCAGGTCGGTGATCTCGATGTTGGCGCTGACCACCAGATCGGTCAGGGAGTCAATGACGATCATCGATCCCGGGGCCTTCTCCTCGAGGTAGTTGACCAGGCCCTCCAATACGCTCTCGTTCGAGCTGTCGGAGGAGAATATGGAGGTCGTCTCCCCCGTCCAGGACCGGGGCACCATGGTCTTGCGGAAGTACGCCGGCGAGAAGTCGCGGAACTGCACCACCCGCTCGAAGGCCGCGTAGAAGTCGGCGTTGAACGCCGTCTCCAGCTCCTGCAGGACCTCGTCCTTGGAACGGGAGAAAGTGATGTAGCATATCTGATCCGGCAGGCGGGATTCCTTTCCCGCTCCCAGCAGGAACGCTGCTGACTGAGGAGTCTCCTTGACCATGGCAAGCTTGGCTGCGGAGGTCAGGGCGAACTCGGTCTGCCCGGCGCCCAGGTCGCCCACTAAAAGAATGACCGAGCCAGCGGGGAACCCGCCCTTGATGATCGAGTCAAAATCGGCCACTCCCGTAGGTATCGTCTTCGCTGGCTCTCGCATCCCATTCACCTGACTCACGGAGTATCAGGCGCTTGCATAAAGAAAGTTTGCTCCTAAGATGGCCTCGGCATGGCCGTGATGCCGATCGAATCATAGCACAGGACGGCCGGCGACCTGGGGCCCAAAGCCCTAGACACCCTGCGGCGGACCTCCAGGTACATCTCCTCAGGGACGATGACGACCGCCGACAACCCATGGTCCAGCGTTTCCTCGTAGACCCTGATGCGCTCCGGCCGGAAGGAGGACACCTCCGACTCCACGTACTCGAAACCTATCACTTTGCGACCCTCGCTGATGGTCAGCACCCCCCAGTCATCGTTGATGATGGCCCATTCGATGTCCAGCTCCGGGTTGCTGGCCGACAGCATGGCGATGCGGCTCAGGATGACGCTCTCCAGCCGGTCGGTGGTCATGATACTAGCTGAACACTTATGCGATATGAAGGTTGGCAACATACCCCCGGCCATTAAAGATGCAGGCGGTACGATCATCGAAGGTGAATCGATGTCCGTATTGAAGCGCGGGCCGAGACCATGTGGGGCGGCCGATGTCGGGGTCATCATCGAGACCTCATCTTCGTCCTCAGCGGGGTCGCCGCCGGCCTCTCCTTATCTCGAGGGTTCTCTCGTAGGGCGACCTCAGGATACTGGTCAGGGCATACAACTGCGAGACCTTGCTCACCTTCCTGTTTATCTTCCGGCAGTCCCGATAGAGCGGGATTTCTGTTCACGAAACCTACTGGCTTGAGCCTGTTTTGAACCACTTACGGTTCACCGCCCCCGATAGAGAGTTGTTGAAGAAGTAAACCAAACCTCTTACTCTCTTTTTTTATGTTTGCTACAAGAGGGACGCTCTTTATCCCCATAACTCATTAACTGGCGATGGTCGGGGAGTGTTAGATCAATGCCGATCAAGATAATTAAGCAAGGGAACGACCTGTACACGGCAGAGGTGACTCTCCCGGAGGGGACCTGGAAATCGCCTCACCCCATGCCGAGCTCCGCATTGTACCGTAAGCTGTTTCGCATGGGGTATGACGCCGCACCCGATGTGTACGGTTATGTCGCAGAAATAACTCGACCGTTCTTGCAAGAGGCATTGGCAGGAGAGCGAGAGGTCCCGGAGCAAGAACCATTATTCACCGAGGCGTGGTTGACTGACGCCCTCTATTACTATGATAGGATGCTCCCGCTACGGGATGTCCTCGAGTCGGCTGATGCCCTCGAACATGCCATCCCCGATTACGACGAGATCTCATGGGCCTTCCTGCGTCTCAGGCGGCGTGGTTGGTTGGCGATAGATGGAGAAATGTATGGCCTGACGCCCGAGGGCCGTCGTGCCGTTAAAAAAATAGCGGACCGATGGGAAAAATTGTCTTGGTTGCTGGATCGGGTGGGTAACTCTAGTATGCTAGATCGGGTGAACAAACTTGAGAAGTGGTTCTCAAAAAATGCTCCACCAAGCGACGAATGAACGCTTAGATTATGGCTGAGTCCGACAACAGAGAATGGTTAGCTCTAGGAAGTAATCACAGGTGATTTTGATTCTTTTTAATTATAACAAACTTTATAATGAAAAATTGCCCATAATTCTTCGATAAATATGTTGGTGGGCATCGAAGCTGGAATCATAATCATCATTATCGGCATATTCGTCGCGTTATCTGGTTTAATGCAACGCGGCAATTATGCCAAGCGCAAGCTGATGGGTGTGGAACTAATCGGCACTGGGATATTCGCTATCGTTCTGGTGTCGCTAGTTTAGACGATAGCGGGTGATCAACGAAGAAATATTGTTCTTCATGTTCATCGAATGCGATCTAATATTCACATATGCTAGATTGTATCCAATCGGTCGAATATTGCGAAATCTAGCTAATACCGAATAATATGTCAGTTGGCATGATGGGAAGTATTTTGCTCTTTTAATAATCGGATAATGATGCGAGCGCGTTCTTCAACCATTTTTCATGTTTCTTACCAAACAGGGCCATGAACTGGAGAGGACGGACCGGGCGATCAGCCTAGCCGGGAGGCGATCATGCGCAGCGCATGCTCGGCCGCGGCGGCCTTGACCGCCTTGCGGTCGCCTTCGAAGACCACGCGTTCGGCGCGCACCTCCCCGCGGACGTCCAGGGCGAAGTACACGAGGCCCACGGGCTTGGTGGGCGTGGCCCCGCCGGGACCGGCGATGCCGGTTACCGAAAGGGCGACATCGGCGCCGGTGGCCCTTCGCGCCCCGGCCGCCATCTCCATCGCCACCTCCTCGCTCACCGCCCCGTGCGCGGCGAGCGTTTCCTCGCTAACCCCGAGCAGCCTGACCTTGGACCGGTTGTCATAGGTAACGAGGGAGGCCAGGAAGTACTCCGAGGATCCCGGGACGTCGGTCACCAGGGAAGCGATGAGTCCGCCGGTGCACGATTCGGCCAGGGCCAGGGTGAGGTTGTTCGTTCTCAGCGCCTCTCCCGCCCGAGCCTCCGGCCTCATATGGTGGCCTCGGGGGAGTGGTCCCGCATGATGTCCTGCAGGCGCTCGTCCCCTTTGACCTCGTGAATCGTCTCGGCCACTCCCCGGGGCACGAGCTCTTCCCACTGGCCGTTCTGCACTATGCGGCGACGGACCTCGGTGCCGGAGTAGATCTCGCGGTTGAACATCGGGGCGTTCCTGACCTTGAAGCCGGCCTCGATGAACAGCCTGCGGGTGAGCGGGTTGTTGGTGTATACGGCATCGAACGGCGGCACCAGGGAAGCAACATGGGCGACCCAGATGGAGTAGCGGTTGATGTCCATGATGGGCACCAGAAAGAAGTTGTCCAGTCCCTCGTCGTGGAACGCCCTTGACATCATGAGGTGTCTCTCTCCGGCGGTGAAGGGATTCTCGAAGGTATGAGAGAGCTGCGCGCTCCCTATGCCCACGATCAGCCGGTCGCACTCCTTGGCGATTGACTTGACCACTTCCAGGTGACCATTGTGGAACGGCTGGAACCTGCCGATCAGGAGCGCGCTTTCCTCTCTCTTCCTCATTTTCGACCTCGGAGCGGAGAGGCAACCCTAGCTAATCAAAATTACGCACTGGGAAAAATAGGAAGGAGGAAGGGGTTTACTGCGGGGCGATGGTCGTCCGGCCGGCGGGATAGACCGACGGCTTTCCATTGCCCTTCTCCACCAGGGCCGAGAGCTTCCGGAGGAGGCTCTCCTTCTTGGTGCCGCCCACGAGGGCCTTCTCCAGCACCTCGCCCAGGGTCTCCACCGGCACGACCTCGATCTTGCCGATGTAGCGCTCCTCGAGCACCACGTCGTTCATGTTGGCCTTGGGGATGAGGACCTTCTTTAGCCCGGCCTCGCAGGCCGCCTCGATCTTAGCGGTGACCCCGCCGACCGGAAGCACCTGGCCGCGCACGGACAGCGAGCCGGTCATGGCCAGAGTCTGGTCCACGGGGACCTCCTCGAATGCGGAGATGACCGCCGTAGCCACGCTGATGGATGCGGAGTCGCCCTCCACGCCCTCGTAGGTGCCGATGAACTGCACGTGCACATCGTGGTTGGAGATATCCTCCCCGGTGTACTTCTTGACCAGCGCGGAGACGTTCTGGACCGCTTCCTTGGCGATCTCCCCGAGCTTGCCGGTGGCGATGATGCGGCCGCCCGACTTGGTCTGCGCCGGCGTCACCTCGGCCACGATCGGCAGCACGATGCCGGAGTACTCGGACATGGAACTCTCGGTGTTGAGCGCGGCCAGCCCGTTGACCACTCCGACCTCGTCGCCCTCGGTCATGAAAGTCTTGTACTCCTTGCGGGACTCCAGGTACCGGTCGGCGATCTGCTGCTCCAGGCTGCGGGCGATGCGCTTGGCCTCGACCACCATCTCGGCGGTGACCAGGGGGCGCTGCTTTTCCCTAGCGATGTCCCCGGCGACCCTGACCAGGCCGCCCAGCTCCCTGAGCCTGAGGGTCAGCCGTCCGTGACGGCCACCCCGCCTCTGGGCCTCCTTGATGATCTCCCCCACGGCCTTGCGGTCGAAATGGGGGATCTTCTTGTCCCTGGAGACTTCCTGGGCCACGAAGCGGATGAGCTTCATGCGGTTCTCGTTGGTATCGGGCATGGTGGAACGCATGAACACCTCATAGCCGTAGCCGCGGATACGCGACCTCAGCGCAGGGTGCATTCCCTGGATGGCGTCAAGGTTACCGGCGCACACCAGGATGAAGTCGCAGGGCACGGCCTCGGACTTCACCATCGCCCCGGATGACCTTTCGCTCTGCCCGGTGATGGAGAACTTGCCCTCCTGCAGGGCGGTCAGCAGGCTCTGCTGGCTTTCGACCCTGAGCATGTTGATCTCATCGATGAACAGCACGCCCTTGGACGCCTTGTGGATGGCGCCGACCTCCAGCCTCTCGTGGGCCGGGGTCTCCAGGCCTCCGCTTTGGAACGGGTCGTGCTTGACATCGCCCAGCAGAGCGCCGGCGTGGGCCCCGGTGGCGTCGATGAAGGGCGGCTGGTCCCCGTCCTCATGAGTCACCAGGAGCTTGGGCACCAGATAGTTTTCCTGCTTGGTGCCGGAGTAACGGGTGGCGAAGAACAGTATCGCGACCACTATGAAGCCGAGCAGGAGGATATTGAGGTCCTGATCCACCGTTAAGAACAAGGCGAAGGTCACCAGCAGCACCATGAATATCATGAACGTGATCATGGTGCCCTTCTGCTGCTTCTTGACCATGGCCTCCTTCTTCTGGGCGGTCACGATCTCCTTGCCTTTGCCAGCCGGTACGATCCGGATCTTGGGCTCGTTGGGGTCCTCCGCATTGTGATAAGCTATGACGTCCTGTAGCTCACCCTTGGGCAGGTACTCGGTCATGGACTTGGCCAGCATGGACTTGCCGGTACCAGGTTCGCCGATGAGCATGACGTGGCGCTTCTGCTCGGCGGCCTTCTTGATGACCTCCACAGCTGCGTCCTGACCGATGACCTGATCGGCTAGCTTATCAGGTATCTTTATGTCCGCGGTGGTCTGAAAACTCTGACTCTCGATCCATTCATCGACATCAAGAACAGACTCCGCAGCAGATGAGTTATTACTCATGATACACCTGCACTTATCTCTATTTTTATACCATAAACGTGCCACTAGTTAAGTGTTTCCCCAACTGTGAAATTTCTGGTATTGAGCCAGCACACGTAATGCGAAAGATGCTAACTCCACGTACAATCGGGTGAGGGCGCGAACGGGTCATTTCCCTATCGGCCGTTTCCGGACGCGTGTTCACCGGCGAGCTCCATGCCGGCGGGCACGTGCGCCCGGTGGAAATCTCTAAATTCCATCATCCTTTAGCGAGAGCTAAGGTACTTTCATGAAGGTCTGCGAGCTCGATCTGCCCGAGGGAGTGGCCGAGGTGCTCAGGGAAGAGGGCATCGTCGAGCTGTATCCCCCGCAGTCCAAGGCCGCCCCGCTGGCCCTCGGCGGCCGCAACCTCATGCTGGCCATCCCCACAGCCTCGGGCAAGAGCCTCATCGCATACCTCGCGGCTCTCAAGCATGTACTGGAGCGCCGAGGCAAGGTGCTGTACATCGTGCCCCTGCGGGCGCTGGCGACCGAGAAGTACGAGGACCTGAAGCGGTTCGAAAAACTCGGGGTCAAGGTCGACATGTCCTCGGGGGACCTGGACTCCCCGGACCCCCAGCTGGAGAACTTCGATATCATTGTGGCGACCTCGGAAAAGGCTGACTCCCTGCTGCGGCACCAGGGCCACTGGCTGGGCCATATCTCGCTGGTGGTGGCGGACGAGGTCCACCTGCTCCACGATCCCGGCCGGGGTCCGACCCTCGAGGTGACCCTGGCCAAGTTCCGCAAGTTCAACCCCGAGCTGCAGATCATCGCCCTCTCGGCGACCATCAAGAACTCCAAGGAGGTCGCCGACTGGCTGAACGCCGAGCACGTGGCCTCGACCTGGCGGCCGACACCCCTGAAAGAAGGGGTCTACCTCGACGGCATGGTGTACTTCACCGACAATTCCAAGCGGGCCATCCCCAACGAGAAGGACCCGATATGGGGACTGGTTAAGGATTCCATCCTGGAGGGCGGGCAGTGCCTGGTGTTCGTCAACACCCGCAAGTCCACCGAGACCCTGGCCACCAAACTGGCCCCCCTGATGAAGGAGGTCATGCCCGAGGGCGCGGTCGAAGGGGCCGACCTGCTCATCGACGACCAGGGCGAGCCGACCACTGTGGGAAAGCGCCTGAGCGCCTGCGTTAAGCGGGGGGTCGCCTTCCACAACGCCGGGCTGAGCAATGAGCAGCGCAGGTTCGTGGAGAACAACTTCAAGAGCGGCAGGATCAAGTGCATCGTGGCGACGCCGACGCTAGCCGCGGGGATCAACCTGCCCGCCAGAAGGGTGGTCATCCGCGACGTGCATCGCTACGAGAACGGCGGCAACGTCTCCATCCCGGTGCTGGAGATCAAGCAGATGTGCGGCCGCGCCGGCCGTCCCAGGTACGATCCGTACGGGGAGGCCATCCTCCTGGCCAAAGAAGAGGAGGAGAAGTACTTCCTGATGGACAACTACCTGCTCAGCGAGCCGGAGGAGATCTACTCCAAGCTGGGCAGCGAGCCTGTGCTGCGCTCTCACGTTTTAGCGACCATCGCCACGGGGACGGCGTCCTCGCGGGACTCGCTCATGGACTTCATGAACTCGACCTTCTTCGCCCACCAGACCACCATGGTCGGCCTGGAGGATGCCACCGACAACGTGCTCGAGTTCCTTGAGCAGGAGGGCATGGTCCGGACCGAGGAGCATCGCATCCAGGCGACCTTCTTCGGCCGCCGGGTGTCGGACCTGTACATCGACCCTCTCACGGCGGTGAAGCTGCGCGACGCGCTGCGGGAGTATAAGCCGGGGTCCTCATACTTCGGCCTGCTGCATGCCGTGTGCTCGTCCCCGGATATGATGACCATGTACCTCAAGCGGTCCGACTATCAGTGGGTCGAGCAGGTGCTGGTCACAAGGGAGGAGGACCTTCTGCTGAAGCCGCCCGAGGACCTCGACCAGTACGAGTTCTACCTCGCCGAGCTGAAGACCGCCTGCTCGCTCGATGACTGGGTGCAGGAGATGGAGGAGGACGACCTGCTGAAGAAGTACGGTCTGGGGCCGGGGGACCTGCGCAACAAGGTCGATGTCGGAGAATGGCTGGTGTACTCCATGAGGGAGCTGGCGAACATCTTCAACAAGGATGCATACCCCGGCCTCACCGAGCTCATGATTCGCATCCGGTATGGGGTGAGACCGGACCTCCTCGACCTCGTGCGGCTCAGGGGGGTGGGGAGAGCCCGCGCCCGCTCCATGCACAACCACGGCGTTAGGAACGTGGAGCAGCTGCGCCAGGTCGACCTCGTCAAGCTGGCCCGCATCCCCAAGATCGGAGACTCCCTGGCCAAGAACCTGAAAGATCAGGTGAGCTCGGCCAAGTTCACCCCCAAGAGCGAGCGGCCGGCGGAGGACCAGGCGGTCGAGGTCGGCCGGGGGTCCACCAAGGACGAGCCCCGCGAAAAAAAGCAGAAGAGCCTTTTTGACTTCTAGCCATGCTAGGGGGCCAGGCCAGAAGTCTTCGGCTCCCTAGGGGTTTTTCCTCAGGCAAGGACGACCGTCGGTTGCCCCCGGATGACCTCCACGAACACCGATATTCCATAAACATCCTCGATGGCCTCGGGGGTGAGGACCTCCACGCCTCCGGCGGCATAGATGCGACCTCCCCGCAGCAGGATGAAACGGTCCGAGTAGCGGATGGCCAGGTTGAGGTCGTGCATGGTCATGATGGCCGAGATACCGTTCATCTTGACCATATCCCGGACCGAGGACATTATCCGGCACTGGTTGGATAGATCCAGGTTGCTGGTGGGCTCATCCAGGAGGAGCACCTTGGGCTCTTGTACCAGCGCTCGGGCTATCTGCACCTTCTGGAACTCCCCTCCGCTAATCTCCTGCACGTAGCTCATCGCTATCGGAGTGAGGCCCAGCAGGTCGATCATCTTTCCGGCCAGCTGCACGTCCTTCTTGGAGATGTCCCAGCGGATGTGAGGCTTCCGCCCCAGCAGCACCGATTCGAAGACCGTCACTCTGCCGGAGTCTCCCCTTTGCGCGACGTAGCCGATCCTCTTGGCCACGTCCAGTTTAGACATCCGACCCAGGTCCTCCTCGTCCACCAGGACCGTCCCGTCCTTGGCCTTGAGGATACCGTTCATGCACTTGAGCAAGGTGGTCTTGCCCACACCGTTGGGCCCTAAGATGGACACCACCTCGGCTTTGCCCGCAGAAAAGGTCACGTTGTCAAGGACCGGCACGCTCCGGTACTTGAATCCCACTCCATCGACGTCCAGCATCATTTTCTATACCCCTTGACCAGAAGATAGATGAACAATGGACCGCCCAGGAACGCGGTTATGACTCCCACAGGGATGACCAGGGGAGAGATAACCGTCCGGGCCACAGTGTCCGAGCCCATGAGCAGTATCGCTCCAACCAGCGCCGAGCCGGGGATCAGGAAGCGGTGGTCCCCACCGATGATCCTCCGAGTCATATGCGGCGCCACCAGTCCGATAAACCCGATTATGCCCATGAAGGACACCACCACCGCCGCGAGCAGCGAGGACAGGAGCATACCCACCATCCTCATGCGCTTGGTGTTGACCCCCAGGCCGTTGGCGGTCTCCTCCCCGGCATCCATGGCGTTGTAGCTCCAGCGGTTGTAGATGAAGTAAAGGAGCAATGGCACCAGCACCGCGGCCAGGATCCCACACTGCTCCCAGGTCATCCTTCCCAGATCTCCAAAGGTCCAGTACACCATGGTGGACAGCTGTACGCTGTCGGCGAAGAACTGCAGGGCAGTTATGCCCGCTTGGAAGATGGCGGCGATCGCCACCCCCGCCAGGATCATGGCCTCGGGGGAGACCCTGGTCAATGCCGAGAGTGCCATTATCAATAACGTCCCCACGATAGCCCAAACGAAGGCCATCATCGTGACCACGTAAGGGTTGTTGATCATCACCGCGGTGGTGGTGCTGGCCATGGTGGACCCGGCCCCCAGGAATATTATGGCAAAGGCCGCCCCAAAGGCCGCCGACTGGGATAGCCCCAACGTATATGGGGAGGCCAGAGGGTTCCGGAGAACGCACTGCATCACCGTGCCCGCCAGGGCCAGGGAGGCCCCCGCCAACATGCCGGCGATTATTCGCGGCATGCGGATGTTCCAGATGATATTGTAGTAGGTGCCTTCATGGCCCAGCAGGGCGTTAATCACATCACCCAAGGGCATGGAGAAGGTGCCTACGGTGATGGAGACCATCATCAGCAGGAGGAGGATGATAATGCACGATCCCAGGAACACGAACTTCCGGGCGGTGCTGTGCAGGTACATCCTGGCAGTCTCGTTCCCTCCGTCCTGGGCGCTCCCAGGCTCCGCAAGGGGTTTTTTCAGAGGGAACATTCAGGCACCGGCTTCCTCATCACGGTGATGTCCGACATGCTGTCCATGGGCCACCTGCGCACCACCTGGAGGCCCGCCTCCACGAGCTTAGAGTTGAACTCATCTATGGACAGGGTGGTCGGTCCGGAGAACCTCCGGCGTGGCCGGCGGTCGCCGTCGGGGCTGACAAAGTTCCAGCCCAGGTTCATGAGCGCATCGTTCCTGGCCTCCTCGGTGAACTGACGCACCACCAGCCATCCCCGGGGGGCCAGAGCGGCCTCCAGGAGGGGGACCATGGCCGCCTCCGAACCGCTGGGGTTGAAGGATGAGAAGATCAGGTCGTACCCGGAACCGATGTCGTCCTGGGTGAAGTCCCCGGCCATGACATGGACCTTGTCGGCACGGTAGTGCGCTATGTTCTCCTCGGCCACCGGGACCATGCCCGGAAGGTCGAATACATATATGTCCATCTCGGGGTTCCGGGCGGAGAAAGCGATCGAATACAGCCCGTGTCCGCCGCCTAGGTCCAGCATCTTCCTCACCGATCGGAGGTCGACGACCTCGGAGACCTCAGAGGACACTTTCTGCACGCTTCCGCAGAGGGCTGTCGCCGCAATGCTCTGGATCCACCGACGGTCGAAGAGGCTCGACCGGTCAACGGTCCGGGGCCCGTCTCGGAGGACAACGCTCAGGTCGTGCCAACCGTCGATCTCCCGCAGAGACCTCTCGAACGAGCCTCTCAGGCTGGTGGGGGATGAACTCATCAGATAGGCGGCCGATATTGGGGAGCTCATGTACTCCTGGCCCATCTTTACGAGAAGGTCGTCGGACAACAGCGCCTCCAAGAACATACGGGTCATGGAGGGATCGGTGCCCATTTCCTGGGAGAGCGCTTCCACGCTCTTAGCGTTGGCCAGGCGATCAAAAACGTCCAGTTCTAGGGCCTGACGGAGGAGATAGGCCCTCCGCATCCCGTTGAAGGCGGTCTCGATCCGTTCCAGCATCGGCCCGGCATCCGGCCGGGGAGGTTCAAGAATGTCAAGGGGAGTCATAGTATGTACCATCCGAGTGAAATATGGGAAGGGAAAGGGTTTCAAGAGGCTAGGGATATCGGGCCGAAGGTCCCTCCAGTGTTCTGGACGACCTGATCGTATATGGCTGACCCCAGCATCTCCGTGTAGATCTCGTTAGCCTTCTCGCCGATGTTAACATCCGCGAACTGGTCGGGGTAGAGCACCTTGCCCACGAAGTAACAGGATGCCAGAACAGTATCCCAATTGCTGGCATACCAGTTGGTCTGCAGGACGCCGTACACATGGCCGTCCTTGAAGGCGTTGATCTCGTCCAGGGAGGTCTTGTACTGAGCGTATTGCTGCTTGGCCAGCGACAGTCCAGCCAGGTCTACGAAGACATAGTCTGGGTTCTTCGCCCATATCTCCTCGACGTTGATCTGCCCTGTGCCGGTGGACAGGAGGCTGGTGGTTATGATATTGGTGGCGTTCAGATATACGAACGGTACGTAATTGGTTGTGGTCCAGTCCAGGCCGTGGTTACTGCCGTAGGACAATCCGCCGACGTACACCGTAGGCCTGTCCGCCTCGGATATGCTGGCCACTCTGGACTTTAGGTCACCTATCACCGAATCGACGTACTCCTTTAGCTCGGTCGCTCTGGGCTGAGTACCCAATACCTCGCCCACCAGGTCCAACTGGGCATAGAACTTGTTGATATTAGTGGTCAGGTCCACACTGGTGATGAGTCCTACTACAGGTATGCCCAGGTTTTTCTGCAGAGCGTCACAATCAGACCCCTGCTGAGTTTTGGGAGAGTAGATGATCACCTCAGGGTTCAGACGAGCCATGAGCTCCGCATCCCCTCCGAACTGGGGACCGACGCTGGGCAGGGACGCATACTCGGGATGGGCTATGGAATAGGTCCTGCCACCCACCGCGGCCGCCGAGGTGTTCTTCTCAAAATCCTCGACCCCGATGACCCTCGCCGATCCATTCAGATAGCTAACGAAGCGCAGGGCCGAGGTACCGGCGGTCACGACCGTCTTCACGTTCTTAGGCACCTCTACGGACCGGCCGAACATGTCGGTGACGGTGATCGTTCCCTGTTCGTCCTTATCGCCTCCATCCTTGGAACTCCCCGCGCTCATGACCGCATAGAGGCCGGCCACGATCAGCACCGCCACGATGGCGACGGCTCCTACGATAGCATAGGTGCGCTTCATCGGCTCATGCCCCCTGAGCGTGCTCGAGGACGAAAGCGGTCAGTTCGGATATGCCGTCCACGGGAGCATCCAGGGGCTGCCCGACGAGCCCTCTGTGCTCAACCTCCCGGTCCCGGGGGATGATCGCGATGACCTCCTTCCGATCTAGGACCTTCAGGATCTGGTCCGCGGCGTCCTTGTCCGCCTTGTTCAATATGAAGTAGGCCGGCTTCCCGGCCTCCTCGGCCATTCCCCGGATCTTGGCTGAAAGGCGGATGGACTCGAATGAGGGGTCCAGTACCGCTATGACCAGGTCCGCTCCCTTGGCCACTCCCCGGCCGAGATGCTCCACCCCGGCCTCGGTGTCCACTATGGCGATGTCCTTGGGTCCCAGCCGGAGATTCTTCAGAAAGTCCCTGGACAGGCCGCCCATGGGGCAGGCGCATCCTTCCCCGAAATGCTTGACCTTGCCTACCTGCAGCAGGTTGAGGTCCCCCTTCCGGGACAAGCACTCCTCAGGTATCTCGTCAATGCTCCAGGACTGGTCAAATATGGGAGCGACGGGCTCCTTGATATCCTTGGCGAACGCGGCCCTCATCTTATCCCCAATCGCTTTCTTCCCGCCCAGATGTTCCATCAGCTCCTGGGAGTGCTCCATGCCAAGCAGGGCTTCGAGACCATAGTTCGACTCATCGGTGTCCACTATGAGGGTTCGATAGCCCCTGCTTATGAGATCCATAGCCAAGAGGGAAGAGATCGTGCTCTTCCCGCTGCCTCCCTTTCCAGATATAATTATTTTCATAGTATCCCGCTTGTCTAACCTTCTCTCTTAAGAGGTGTTAGGAGGGATAACATCGTTACTAATTAATGTTACGAATTTTTAATTCGTATTACTTTGCTTTCGTTCTCATCGATACCGCTCCGGGATGAACTCTCGATGGCTTGACCTAACGCTACTGATGATGGTGACGATCAAAGCACAGCTGCGGACGCCATATAGCGGCAGTACGGACCGGCATGGCCGTGCCGAATGCAACAGGGCAATCGGGATAAAAGACGCCCCGAGGAATGGCCGGGGCCGCGGGACGATGCGACGACCAGCGGGCTCTGCCCCCCATCGGAGCGGGCCACGGCAATGAAATGGCGACCCCCGTTCAACCTTTGTACATCTTTTCCAGAGGGTCCCTGTTCGTCGAGAACATGGCGCCGAACGATTCGAAATGGCCGATCTCCCTGATGGTGCAGAAATGCATTCCATCGTCGGACCCGGTCATCATCAGAGGTCTCGCCCCTTCCACGTCCAGATGGCCGTCCTTTCCGTACACCGAATCTTCCACCTCCAGGCGGACCACCTTGCCCATTATGAGGACATACTGGTCCTCCTCATATAGCCGGTCCAGCTTGCACTCCATCCAGGCGTAGCAACCCATGATGCCGGGAGCTTTGATAGACTTGGAGGGATGTTCGTCGAGGCCGGCCACCTCGAACTCGTCCTCCTCCGGAGGAGAGTACCTAGCGGTCGGGACCACCTTGTCCGAAAGGCTCGCTCCCGGCAGGTTGATGACGAACTCCCCCGTCTCCCGGATATTGTCCAACGTGTCCCGCCGCTTGGCCGTGGCCACGCAGACCAGGTCAAGCGGCCTTAGCACAGTGGTCACGCACGAGTACGGCGCGATGTTTCTCACTCCATCCTTGCTGATGGTCGATATCAACGTCACCGGCAGGGGCATCAGCGATTCCCGTTTGAACGGCTTGAGTTCCATGTTTACCGGAAGGTCATGCGTATCACGAAATATAAATTCGTGCTACTGCGAGACGGAGGTCTCCGGACCATCGAGAGACCGCGGGCGCGGTCGGTCAGGCAATGACCCGCTGGACGTCCTCGACCGTAGGCTTGGCCTTGAGGATCTCGGCGCAGGACCTCATTACCGTGTCGGGGTCCTTGAGGACGTTGCCGGTGCAGATGCACACCACCCTCTCGTCCCTGGCCACCACGCCCTCGTCGACCAGCTTGATAAGCCCGGCGATGGATGCCGCCGACGCCGGTTCGACGCCCACCCCCTCCGTTCGGCCCAGGAGCTTCTGGGCGTCGAGGATCTGTTCGTCGGTGACGTCTGTCGCGCAGCCTCCCGTGTCGTAAATGGCCTTCAGCGCCTTCTTGCCGCTGACCGGGTTGCCGATGCGGATCGCTGTGGCTAGGGTCTCGGGGCTGGCCTCGGGCTCGAAGTCCCGCCGGCCCGCGCGGAAGGCCCTGACGAGCGGTGCGGACCCGGCCGCCTGGATGCCGGTGAGCTTGGGGATGCGGTCGATCCACCCCAGCGCCTTCCACTCAGTGAACGCCTTGTGCACCGCGCTGATGTTGCCGGCATTTCCCACGGGCAGGATGATGCGGTCCGGCACGTCGAAGTCCAGCTGGTCCACAATCTCGAAGGCCACGGTCTTCTGCCCCTCCGGGCGGAACGGGTTGATCGAGTTCAGGAGATACAGGACGCCCTCCCTCGCCAGCTGCCTTGTTACCCGGAGGGCATCGTCGAAGTTGCCGTCCACCATGACCACCTTGGCGCCGTAGAACATCGCCTGGGCCAGCTTACCGGCGGCGACCTTGCCCGACGGCAACAGCACGATGCATGTCCGCCCGGCCTTCGCCGCATACGCGGACAGCGAGGCGGAAGTGTTGCCGGTGGAAGCACAGCCCACCGTCCCGCACCCCAGTTCCACCGCCCGGGTGACCCCCACGGTCATCCCCCGGTCCTTGAACGAGCCGGTGGGGTTGGCGCCCTCGTACTTGACGTGGACGCTCTTGACGCCTACCTTGGAACGGAGATCTTGGCAGTCGTACAGCGGGGTGCCGCCCTCCAGGAGCGACACCGCCTTGGACGGGTCCACCGGCAAGAACGGAGCGTACCGCCATACCCCCATCGGCCTCCGCCTCAAATCGTAGGGGCGCATCCCCGAGGCCTCGTCCAGGTCCATCTCGATGGTCAGCAGCCCGCCGCACTTGGGGCAGGAATCGACGAACGGGTCGTCGACCTCGCTGCCGCACTCGAAGCACCGTACCTTGTACATCTCACAGCCTCCTGCACCCTTCGCCCCAGGTGGTCACCCAGCTGTCGCTCTTGACCCCATTGTCGCCGTACACGGCGCGGACCGCCTCGGCGATGGCCTCGCCGTCGACCTTCTTCCGGTCGTAGACGGCGATGACACAGGGACCCGATCCCCCCAGGAATGCCCCGGCCGCCCCGGCCTTGACCGCCGCGGCTTCCGCTTCTCTCAGGTGAGGGTTGAGGGGCGCGCGGGCCGGCTCCACCACCTGATCGGCCATGCTCCGGCCGATCAGATCGATGTCTCCCGTCCACATGCCCAGCATCAGCGAGGCGGCGTTGCCGACCTCGAAGATCATGCTCTTCAGCGGTATGCTGGTGGGCAGCACCTTCCTCGCCTCGCGGGTGTTCACCAGGAAGTCAGGCATGGTGACCACCACTCCCAGGTTCGCAGGCGGTTCGGCGCGGTGGATCTCGAACGGGTCGTAGGCCCGGATGACCGTGAACCCGCCCATGACCGCTGGGCCCACGTTGTCGGCGTGGAAGCTGCCGGAAGTGACCTGCTCGGCTCGGGCGGCGCAGTGGACCAATTCCTCGGACCGCAGCGGCTTGTCGAGGAGCATGTTAGCGGCACAGGCCCCCCCGGCCGCCGAGGCCCCCGAGGAGCCGATCCCGGAACACGGGCGAATGCCCTTTTTAATGCGTAGGGCGATTCCGGACACCGAGCCGGACCGCTCCAGCACGGCCAGGGCAGCGATCCCCGCGGAGTTCTTGGCCGCGTCGGTGGTGATGCTGGAAGCTCCCGGGCCTTCGACCGCCTCGATGATGACCTCGCGTTCCGGGATCATCCTTGCCTCCACCACGTCATACGGCTCCCTCAGCGCTAGCCCGAACACGTCGAAACCGGAGCCGAGGTTCGATAGGGTCGCCGGAGACCTCACCGTCACCTTGTCCATGACCATTCCGTCCATGGCGATGCCCTGGGCACCGCCCTTCGCGCCATCGGGACCATCGTATTATAATATTTCTGACCGGACAATGCTGGCCGCTACGAACCTCGAGGACCGGCCGAGCGCAAACATCTTATGCCCAGGGAGGGATGCCCGCGGAGATGGCCAAGGTCGACGTGGTGGGCGCCAAGGGAAGTGTGAACGATCCGGAGGCGTTGATAGCGGCGCTGCGCTCCATCGAAGGCGGGGAGGGTGCCGCCCTGGACGCGGACATGGTATGCGGCCGGGATCACCTGTGCTCGGCAGCCATGCACGCCCTGAGGGCGTTCGATCGCGGGGACCGTATCTCCTCGAGCCTGGCGGTGGAGACCGTATTGTTCGCTTCGGGGGAGCGACAGATCTCCAAAGCATTCAAGAAAGTCGGCCTCAGGGCCGGGGCGGAACGCGTGGCGCTAGTGTTCTTCGATGTGAACGACGTTGAGGCAGCCCTGCGTTCGCTCGGCCTGGTGAGGGACGACAATGTCCTGGCCCCCTCAGTGGAGAAGGCCAAGCGCTTCGGCATCACCGGGTCGGAGCTCGGGGCGGTGCCGGCCGGCAAGTACCAGGAGCTCGTGCTGGAGCGAGTGGCCTTCGCCGGGCTGCCTAAATAGCCCAGACCGATTTTCAGGACCAAACCCTTAAGAATCGACCGTTCGATGGAACGCGACGCGTCAGTGACGCCCAGGGATTGGGATTGACCAGCGATTACCTCAAGCAGCTCCAGCTTACCAAGCAGCTGGAGCAGAAGGCCAAGGAGGCCGCCAAGAACCGCAAGCTAGCCGAGGAAAGGCTGACTCAGGCGGACGGCGAGGTGGCCAGGGCCAAGAAGATGGGCGCTGAGACCAAAGCCCTGGAGGAGGAACACAAGGAGGCTCAGTTGGCCTTCGGCCGGCGCGAGTATGCGGCCGCGTTGGACCTCTCTGACAAGGTGGCCTTGGACGCCAGGAAGCTCCAGGCAGATAAGGTCGAGGAGGTGCTGGAATCGGCCTACGGCGTGGTCGCCATGGTCGAGGACAAGGGGGAGGACCACCGCGCCGTCGAGGTCCTCCTCGATCGGTCCAGGCAGCTGATGAAGGAAGGTCGGACGGAGGAGGCCATGGCCGCGGCGGTCGACACTCGGACCGCTGCCGAGCAGTACGCCGACCGCCGGATGTCGGAGATGTTTGTCCAGCTCGCCCACCTCATCGATGTCGGGGAGAAGGAGAAGCTGGCGGTGGCCGCCCGCAAGCAAGCCCTGGCCAAGGCCATCAAGCTTCATGAGGAGGGGGACCGGGCGGGTTCGCTGTCCAAGGCTGTCACCTGCTTCAAGGGCCTCCAGGAAGCGTTCTCCAAGCTGGCGGAGACCAGAGCTAACTCGATCATGGAACTGGTGGAAGGAGCCATCGAGGGCGGGGACATGTCCGTCGTCACCGGGCTGGTGGAGAGGTCCCGCGAAGCCATGGCCCGGGGCCGTATCGAGGAGTCCTTCCAGATACTGGATGAGGCCCAGGCGGCCATCCGTCCCGTCCTGGCCAATGCAGTAGAGGTCCTGCTCGCCCGCCAGCGGGAGAGGAATGAATGGCTCAACGCCCACGGATTCAGCGCCGTGCGGTTCGCCCCAGCCATCAAGAAGGTCTCCGAGGCTTATGCCGCCGGGGACAGCGAGGAGGCTCTGGAGCTCCTCCGCCGCTCGGAGAAGACCCTCCGGGAGAGCGAGATGGAGATCGTGCTCAATCATATCGAGACCCTGCGCCCCCGGATGGTACTGGCCAAGCGGACCAACCTCAACATCGATAGAGTGGTGACCCGCCTCGAGGAGGCCCGCACCGCAACCGTCTACGGCCGAGCCGGTGAGGCAATGGACATCGTGGACGAGGCTTCGGCCGAGCTCGACGACGTCCTCGCCCCCTTCCGCCGGGTGGAACGAGAGTTGGACACGACCCGTAAGGCCTTCCTGCAAGCCCGTCGCATGCATATCGTGTCCACCGAGGCCAGCCAGCTGGTGGCCAAGGCCCGCGAGGACGCCCTGGCGGGAAGGCTGGGAGACAGCTACGACACCCTGGCGAAGGCCAGGGGAGTCCTCACCCGCATCGTCCAGGAGCGCTGCGCCCGCCAGGTGTTCAACGGCCATTTGATGGTCGCTGCAGGCATCTCTATCGGAGCGGACGTCGAGGACAAGGCCGAGGATCTGGACGATGTGGTGGAAGATCTCAAGGAAGGCATCCTGGACGGCATCTCCGCGCGGCTGGCAGCGCTCAATCTGGAGCTAGAGGCGGCCCTTATCGCCGGCACCTTGGCCGAGCTCCGGCGGGCTACTCAGGCCATGGAATCGGTGCCTACCGACACCGACCTCTCCGCGGCCCTGGAGATTAAGCGACAGGCCCAGGAGATGCTGGACAGGAAGGACTGGTACAGCTCCCGTACTCTGGCCGAGAGGGTGAGGGAAGAGATCGAGAAGGCCCGGCGGACGACCGTGACGGCCCGCAAGGCCCAGGCCCGAGCCTTGATCGGCATATGCGCTCAGCTGAAGACTGAATCCCAAACCCTGGTCGAGCGCATGGCCTCCATCGAGCTGGAGCGGGGGACCGACGATGAGACGATCAGACAGGTCGATGAGATCATCATGTTCGCCAAGGCCCTCGCCCGGGATGAGGTCGCCCGGGCCCTGGCCCAGGTCGTGCGGTCCTCAGCCGCGGCGCGCAAGAAGGGCGTCTCCACCGCCCATGTCGACCGCCTGACCGAAGAGGCGTCCCGGTCGCTGACGGATGATGATCTGGAGAGAGGATTCACCGCCTACGAGGGAGCGAGAAAGGAACTGGAGAAGACGACCGCGATGCATAGCGAGGTATACGACCTCATCGTCCTCCTGTCCCGCCTTAGCGGGGAGCTGCACCTTCCGGCCGACAGCAAGGTGCCCCAGCAGCTGCTGGAGACGAAACGCTTGTTCGAGGCCGGATTGTATGATGGGGCACGGACCTCGGCCCGGGCATGCTACAAGGAGGCGGAAACGGTCGGAGCGGCCATCCTGGCCCCCCGGGCCATGCAGGAGGCCAAGGCTCTGTTGCCGGTGATAAAACAGCTCGGGATAAGCACCGAGGCTGCCGAAGCAGCCCTGGCCGCGGCCGCCGAGGACCTGCGGAAGGGGGAAGCCTTCACCGCCCTGGCCTCGGCGAAGGAGGAGCGGCGTAAGATGGTCGATACCGCCACCGAGAGCATCCAGGCGGAGATCAAAGAGGTCCGTGGGATGCTCCAGGAGTACGGCAGCCAGCACGTGGCCCTCACGGTCATGGACATAGTGGAGAAGGCCGAGAGCCTGCTGGCCGACCAGCGATTTGCCGACGCATTGCAAGCTGCCAGGTTCGCCCGCAACGAGGCCGGCCAGTTCCTGAACGCCCGCGCCTCGGCCGGCCATGAGCTGAGCGTTGCCGACGCCGGCATCCGCGCCATCGAGTCCCTTGATATCGATGTCAGCGAGGCCAGGGAGATCTTGGACCAGGCTCGGAAGCACCGCATCGGAGGGCGGTGCAACCTGGTGGCGGAGATCGCCCGCAACGCATTGCAGGGCGCCCGGGTCAAGGCCGAGGAGGCCATCCTTGCCAGCCTGGCCGGGATAGAGCAGGAGACAGATCTCCAGGACCTGAAGGGCAAGGACCTCGGGCGAGGGCCCAGGACGGCCCGCGATAATATTCTCTCTGACCTCAAGGAAGGAAGGTACACCGCCGCCCACATGGGGCTGGATGTCTACCGTGACAGCCTGACCGAGCTGAGGGAGGTCCGGGAGACTTGCATCACCTCCCTGTCCAAGCTGAGCGAGAGCATGGTCAGGCTGCCGGTCTCGCCGTACAAGAGCGAGGCCGAAGCCCTGCTCACCAGGGCCCAGAAGGCCTTCCAGGAGGGGGCTTTCCACGACGCCCTGGCGCTGTCCGGAGAGTGCCGAGCGGCCGGTAGCTCGGCCTTAAAGCGCCACCAGCTGGCATCCATCCGCCTGGAAGAGGCGCGCGGTAACGTGCTGGAGGGCGAAGGCAGGAAGGCCATAGTGCCGGAGGTGGCCGACCTACTGGAGGCTGCCGGGAAGGCTCTGGCTAACGGACGCTATGAGAGCATGGACACTCTGTTGCTGAGGGCGCTGAGAATACACTCCCGGGAAAGGTCCAAGGCCAACGCCCAGGCCATCGCCGATCTGGTCAATACCGCCGCCCTTTTCGCGCGGGCGGGCCTGCCCCTGGACGACCTCCCCCTGGAGGCCAGAAGCCTGCTGGACCGGGGGACCTGGAACATCCTGGAAGTGAGGAACCTCCGGGAGACGACCGCAGAGGTGCACCAGAGAGTACGCAAGGCGGTGGAGGAACGTTTGACCAGGACCAAGCGGCTGGTGGACCGCGGCCGCGGTGAAATGGAGGCTGCCCGATCCCTGCTCGCCTCGGCCTCCAAGGCCCTGGCCGACGACAGATTGGAGCCAGCGCTGTCGCTGGTCACCGACGCAGAGCGGGCCATCGGAGCCACGGTGGCCGACGTTCTGGAGGCGCGGGAGCTTACCCGGCGATATCGCGAGCAGGCCGGGCTCGCTCTGGCCCTGGGGGGCGAGCAGGCGGGCATCGACAGCTATCGCCAGGCACTGGCGGCCAGCACCCTGACGGTGTCCCTGGGCCATCTTCGCAAGGCAGTGACAGCGATTGAGGGCGCCAACGCCCGGTTCCTGCCGGATCTCCAACTTAGGGCCGCCCGGGTGGTCAACGCAGGGCCGGCCCCCGCTATCTTGGTCACCGTGAACGGCGGCCGGGATGGGGAATCGACCATCGCCCCGGTGCTGTGGCCCGAGCGATCGGTCAAGCTCCCCGGTCCCCCCAGCAATCGGATCACGGTGGTCTACCGCACCCTCTTCATGCCCCGATCCTCGGTGAAGGAACTGGTCCGGGAAGGTTCAGCCTGAAAAGTGTAGCCAACGTACGAAGGCGGCCCTGCTCATTAAAAAAGGAAGATGTAAAGGGTTTTCACGGGGCGGGGGCGACCACGGGCATGAACTTGTAGCCGTAGTGGATGATCCCCGATGGTCCCTCCTCTCCGAGCTTCCGTATCACGGCCTGGACCTTCATGCCGATGACCACCTCGGCTGGGTCGCAGTCGATGACCTGGCCGGTGACCCGGATGCCTTCGTCCATCTGGATGATGGCGATGACGTACGGCTTCTGCAGCTCGAACTGCGACGGGGCGTCGTGGACCACCGAGAAGCTCATGACCTCTCCGGTGCCCTTCAACTTGAACGGCTCCATCTTCCCTATGCTCTTACGGTGGCAGATGGGGCACACCGTCCTCGGCGGGAAGTACAGACGGCCGCAATTGCCGCACTTCGCTCCGGTAAGGTTGTACCTCGGCTCGTTCTCTCTCCAGAACCTTGCAACCGCCATTTAGTTCACCCTCCCCAGGACGTTGACGACCGCGGTGGCACCGGTACCGCCGACGTTGTGCGCCAGGCCTGCCGTGGCGTTGGCCACCTGCCGCTTGCCCGCCTCGCCCCGTAGCTGGGTGACGAGCTCGACAACCTGGGCGATGCCGGTGGCCCCCATGGGGTCGCCGCGCGCCTTCAGCCCGCCGGAGGTGTTGACCGCCAGCTTGGCGCCCAGGGCAGTCTGTCCGTCCTCGGTCGCCTTTCCCCCGGCACCCTTGGGAAAGAACCCCAGGTCCTCGATGGCCAGGATCTCGGAGATGGTGAAGTTGTCATGCACCTCGGCCATTTGCACGTCGTTGGCCGTTATCCCAGCCTGCTTGAACGCCCGCCTGGCGGCCAGGGTGGTGGCGTCGAAGCGGGTTATGCTCTCCCGGTGGGCAAGGGCCAGGGTGTCTGAGGCCTGGCCGGAGCCCAGGATCTTCACCGGAGTGTCGGTATACTTCTTGGCCTTTTCCAGCGGGCACAGCACGACCGCCGCCGCGCCGTCGGACATGGGGGCGCAGTCGAACATCCCCAGCGGCTCGGCCACCGGGGCGGACTTGATCACTGTGTCCAGCTTGATCTCCTTCTGGAACTGGGCCTTGGGGTTCAGGGAACCGTGCTTGTGGTTCTTCACCGCCACCGCGCCCAGCTGCTCCCTGGTGGTCCCGTACTCGAACATGTGCCTCCGAGCGATCAGGGCGTGGAGCGCCGGGAAGGTCGCACCGAAGGTGGTCTCCCACTGCTGGTCCGCCGCCGTCGCCTGGATCTCGGTCGACAGAACGTCGCCGACGTCGGTCATCTTCTCCGCCCCGCCGACCACGACGATGTCGTGGATGCCCGAGGCCACAGCCATATATCCCTGCCGGAAGGCCAATCCTCCGGAAGCTCCGGCGGCCTCCACCCGAGTGGCGGGGATGTGGTCCCTGGCCATACCGGAGTAGTCGGCGATGAGCGCCCCGATGTGCTCCTGCTCGATGTACTTCCCGGCGGACATGTTGCCGACGTACAGCGCATCGATCTCCTCACCCGTCAGGTTGGCGTCGGCGACCGCGGCCAGCCCGGCCTGGATACCGATCTCGCGGAACGACATGTCCCACAGTTCGCCGAACTTGGTGTCCCCTATGCCGATGATGGCGACCTCTCTCATTCCGCTCCCCCCTTCATCCTGATCTTGCCGCGATATTTGGCGTAGGTCGCGTAGTCGAGGAACTTCTTCTTCTCGACCAGGTCCTTGACCGACGGGGCGGCGCTCCGTCTCAAGTTCAATATCTCGTCCGTCACCGTGATGTCAAAGGCGTCTGACCCCGCGCCCGAGCCGTAGGCCACGGCGAAGATGCGGTCGCCCGGTTTGGCAACGTCAAGTACAGACGCCAGCCCCAGGGGCACCGCGCCGGAGTAGGTGTTGCCGATGAACGGCGTCAGCAGCCCAGTCTCGATCTGCTTTTCGGAGAAACCCAGCTGCTTGGCCACCCGCACCGGGAACTTGCCATTGGGCTGGTGGAAGATGGCATGCTGGTAGTCGGCGGGCTTCGTCCCCATGGCGTCCAGCAGGTTCTTGGCAGCGGCCATCACATGCTTGAAGTACGCCGGCTCGCCGGTGAACCGGCCGCCGTGCGACGGGTAGCACTGGCCTTCACGCCTCCAGAAGTCCGGAGTATCGGTGGTGAAGGAGCAGGTGCGGTTGATGCGGGCCACGACCTTCTCGGCGCCGATCAGGTATGCCGCCCCGCCGGCGGACGCGGAGTACTCCAGCGCGTCCCCCGGGGCGCCTTGGGAGGTGTCCGCGCCTATGGCCACGCCATAACGGACCATGCCCGAACCGACCAGTCCCATGCACGTCTGGATGGCCGCGGTCCCGGCCTTGCAGGCGAATTCATAATCGGCGACGGTGAGGTTGGGCGACGCCTCGATGGCCTCAGCCACCACCGTGCCGGTGGGCTTGACCGCATAGGGATGCGACTCCGAGCCGACGTAGATCGCGCCTATGTCCTTGGCGCTCACATCGCAGCGGCGCATCATGTTCCTGGCCGCCTCGATGGCGATGGTTATGACATCCTCGTCCGGCGAGGGGACGGACTTGGAGAAGATCAGGAGGTTGCGGCTCATGGCCTCCCCGTCGGTTCCCCATACCCGGCCTATTTCCTGTGGCGCTATCCTGTACCGGGGCAGGTAGGCCCCATAGCTGACTATACCTACATCCATTCTGTTCCTCCTAGGTGAGCTTCTTCAGCCGTTCGACCATGGTGGCGATCGGCATGTCGATCTTGATAAGCGGGATGTTCTCCAGCGTCGCCAGTTTGATGGCCAGCTGGTCCACGTGCTCCGGGCGGTGGTAGCCGACGATGCTCGGCTTGAGCGGATGGGCCCGGATGGCGATCATGGGAGAGCGGCCGAACTTGACGCCAGAAAAGATGAGGGCGCGTTCCGACGACCATCCGTAGATCTTGAGGTAATCGAACGATGACAACGAGGTGATGGCCTTGATGGAATCGATGACCGTGTAGCCATGGATGTGCCGGTCGAGGGATATCCCCTGGTTCAGGGGCTCCGCCTCGATGAGGTCCATGAGGTCCTGCGCCGAGATGCTGGTGCGGAACTCGTTGATGCTGATGATGCAGTCATGCTTCTCCCCCAGGTCATACCTCTTCAGGACATTGGAGCCGGACGCCTCGTCCAGGTCGATCAGGCCGTCCACCATTCGGCGGATGATCGCGATGCCCGGAGAGCGTCGCCGTCCGGACTCGTAGTCGCTGATGACCGACGGAGAGATGTCAAGGTGCCGTGCCAGCTCCTGCTGGGAGATACCGAACTCCTCCCTCCACTTCCGAATAGTCTTGCCCGCGTCGGCGGAGAGGGTGATCTCCCCGGCGATCTTTTCGCGCAGCTGCTCCCTCATCGCACCGGCACCAGCTGGCTGCATATTTATATCTGTCGTAGGGACTATACGACAATATTTGAAAAAGAGAAAGCTGGGTCCGACAATCGTCGTGAAGGTTTCGCTACCGAGCCGAGAACGCGATCATCCACGCCGCCCATGAGGGCGGCGGGCAGGGGAGCGGGGGCGCGAGGATCGGTTTGAGCGTTCTCTGCCGTTCGGCCGGACGCACGGTCGCCTCATCGCCCATGAGGTCGGTGACCGACCTACTGCCGTCCGGCACGCTCCCGGTGGTACGACGTCCACGAGGAGAGCAGCAGAACGAACAGGCCGATGTTGGCGACCAGGCAGACAATGCCGGTGATCTGAAGCACCGGCATAAGGCCCAGAGGGTAAGGCGATTGCTCTGTCGATGAGGTCAATTTGACGGTTTCCCCGGCATCGTGGCTCATCACTACCACCTGACTGTTATGTGAGATCCGGAACTCCCTGACGACGTGCGTGGTGTTCATCGCCGAGTACTCGGACTGGAAATCGAACGGCTGATCGCTCCTCGCCGCCCGCAGGCCGTCGAGGTCGGTGAGATATACATCGAGGGTCCGGCCGTCGGTCGAGGAGACCTCGAACTTCACATAGTTGCCCTTGTCCAGGTCGAGGGGGATGTTGTAAACGTCGAACCCCTGCCCGGCCGAGGTGCCCCAGTTACCAGAATATGAACGATCCTGGACCGCCTTCTGCACATACCACCCGACGGCCGAGACCGCCAGGAGCATAGCTATGATTCCCACCACCCGCCACCGTTTCATGGACGGAGGGGGATTAAATTGTCAGATATATGCACTTGTCCCATCGTTGCAGAGGATGCGTCACCAACCACGATGGAAACAGGTGATGAGACTATGTCACGATGGAGCGATGGGGATGTGTATCGGACGCTGAGACTGAAGCTCATTCTGACCGAGGAGCAGAAGGCCGCGCTCCTCAGGACAGAGTGATGCGTGCGATGAGGCGTTCGACCTCGCGACACGGTGGCCAGGAATCGGGCAGGTGACAGCGAGGAAGCGTGATCGGACATATTGCAGGCGATTGACGTTCTTTATCTCTGGACGTGACGAGTTGAATGTATATGCCGTAAAAGCATTTCTCACAATCTCATCTTTTTGCCAGCCATGCGATAGCCTTATAATATTAGTCCATATTAGCCCAACCAACCTACGGGGCCGTGGGCTAGCTTGGTAAACTCCATGGTTCGGGACCATGGGTCTCCGGTTCAAATCCGGACGGCCCCACCATTTTCCAATTCTGGCTTGATCTGTTCTTTGTGTCACCACATTGATCTGCGGACCCGTCCGGGCCCCCGCGTCCCGCCGCTCCGCGAGCTCTCCTCGCTCCCCAGGAGAAGTTACTTCTCTTTCCACCAGAGATAGGCATCAGGCATGAAGGGACCAAGAGATCAGGATGAGGTCGAGGGGCAAGGCACCGTCCCCCGTCGCCCCCTCGGCCGCACGGGCGTCGAGGTCTCGGCCATCGGCCTGGGAGGTTACCACATCGGCATTCCCGATCTGCCGGAGAAGGAGAGCGTGCGCATCATCCGCACCGCCATCGACAGCGGCATCGACTTCCTGGACAACAGCTGGGACTACAACCAGGGGGAGAGCGAGAGGCGAATGGGCGTGGCTCTCGAGGACGGCTACCGGGACCGGGCCTTCCTCATGACCAAGATCGACGGCCGCGACCGACGGACCGCAAGACGGCAACTCGACGAGTCCATGGATCGACTGCGCACCGACATCGTAGACCTCTTGCAGTTCCACGAGATCATCCGCCACGACGACCCTGACCGCGTGCTCGCTGCCGGAGGCGCGTTGGAGGCGGCACTGGAGGCTCGTGACGACGGCCTGGTCCGCTTCATCGGCTTCACCGGACACAAGAGCCCAGACATGCACAACCATATGCTGGACCTGGCGGACGACCTGGGGTTCCGGTTCGATACTCTGCAGATGCCGCTCAACCTGCTCGACGCGCACTTCGACAGCTTCGAACGACAGGTCCTGCCCCGGGCGGTGGAGAAGGGGATGGGGGTCCTGGGCATGAAGCCACTGGGCGCCGGAATGGTCCTGGAGAGCGGTGACGTCTCTCCGACCGAGTGTATACACTACGCCATGAGCTTGCCTACGAGCGTGGTGATCACCGGCTGCGACTCCGTGGACATTCTGAAGCAGGCGATCGCCGCCGGACGCACGTTCCGGCAGTTCGACGAGGAGGAGCTGGACGGCCTTCGCGCCCGCACCGCCCGCGTGGCCGCGGGGGGTTCGCTCGAGACCTACAAGACCGGCGATCGGCACGACAGCACGGTGAAGAACCCGCAATGGCTGGGGTCGGTGAGAGAGACCACGGTCAGGAGGTGAGCGGCAGGTTTATGGCTGTCCGCGCGGTGGGGCGAGTCGATGCCAATACGTCCTCTCGTCCCTTCCGACCTGCCCGAGGTGCTCGCGGTGCAGCGCTCCGCCTATCCTGAGGTCTTGCTTGAGTCATCGGCATCCTTTGACCGGAAGATCAAGCTATGGGGACGAGGGGCGTTGGGGGGTTTCGACGATGATGTGCTGGCAGCATACCTATTCTGCCACCCCTGGGCCCTCGGCGAGGTGGCGCCGCTGGACGCCCGGAACATGGTGCTGCCCGAGCGCCCCGACTGTCTTTATGTCCACGATCTAGCGGTGTACGCCGACCACCGCGGCAAGGGATGGGGGGACCGCCTGGTTCGGGAGGCCCTAGCCATCGCTCAGGAGCAGGACCTGGGGGCATGCGCGCTGGTAGCGGTGCAGCGGTCCCGGCCGTTCTGGGAAAGGCACGGATTCCTGGTGCAGAGGGATCTCCAGTACGCGGCGGGGATCGACGCCCACTACATGGTCAGGCGGGCCAGCACGGGCGATGGACGCAATAAGGGCGAAGACCAGCGCCCTTCCAGCGGGACGGGATGATGGCCAGCATCGGCCCTCAGAATGATGAAAAAACGCCTTTCCTTCAGTATAATAAGTAGTGAACGGACAACCCTTTTAAACCACCGGTCGGCACCTGATTACGATCAACATGGCCAACGGAACGGGTTACATCGAGGTGGAGCCGGGCGTGGAGATCCACGTTCAGGACTGGGGAGAGGGCCGGCCGATCGTTTTCATCCATGGCTGGCCGCTGAACCTCAGGATGTTTGACGCGCAATCGCTGGAACTGCCCGCCAGGGGGATCCGGGTGATCGCCCTGGACCTGCGAGGGTTTGGCCTTTCGACCAAGACCTGGGAGGGCCTTGACTACGATGTCTGGGCCAGCGATGTGGGCCGCGTCATCTCTATCCTCGGACTGAACAACGTCACCCTGGCGGGCTTCTCCATGGGCGGGGCCATCGCCGCTCACTATGTGGCAACGTCGAAGGACCCCCGGGTGTCGAAGCTCGCCCTGCTGGCGGCGGCCGTTCCCCGGCTACAGGCTAGCCAAGACTTCCCTGAGGGAGTGCCGGCGGAGGCGATCACGACGATCCTGGACGGCGAGCACGCGGACATCGCCAAGGGCAAGAGCGACTTCGGGAAGAACTTCTTCTCCACAGATGCCAGCCCGGAGCTGCACCGGTGGTACGACCAGATGGGGCTGGAGGCGCCGCCCCGATCCACCATCAGGGGGTTCGAGGAGCTGAGGGATCGCGATCTCAGGCAGGAGATGGGGCACATCGACCTTCCCACCCGGATCTTCCACGGAGTCAACGACCACATCGTTCCCTTCGCCCTGGCACAGGCCCAGAACCGCCTGATCAAAGGCTCGAAGCTCGTCAAGTTCGATGTCGGGGGGCATGCGTTCTGCTATGAGGAACGGGACCGGCTGAATGATGAACTGGAGAAGTTCGTGATGGAGGGAGAGCCGGGGGTCAGGGACCGGACGATGATGAGGACCCTGGTGTAGTCGCCCCCGCCACAGCCTGTGATCACGCCCGGCCCCGGGCCAGCTCCTTGGTCCTCGCCAGACCCTGAGCCAGGAGCTCCAACGTCCCGCATCTCCGTTCGTACCTCAGGTGGAGGTCGGCGGCGAACCGGCGGGACATGGTTTCGAACTCCTCCATATTCCCCAGCCCATCGTCGATGAACAGCACCCGCTGATAGCCGTCGAACATCGTCCTCAGGTACCAGTCCAGGTCCAGGCCTACCTCTCGATAGTTGGGCATCTGCTCACTGAGCTTGCGCTCGAACCACTCCCGGCCCATCTTGGAGAAGTATGGGGTGTGATACATCGTCCCCGCGCAGATCTTGCGCTCGCGGGCGTACTCCTCGGGGGTGATCAGCACGCCGATGCAGTCGTCGCCCACCAGCTGGACCGTGGGCACCCGCATCTCGGCGACAACGTCCTTCAGGGAGTTACATATGCCGTAGCCCAGCAGCACGGCGTCCACCTTGCCTTCCAGGGAATTGACCTTGTCGATGACCACTCGCTTGAGATCCTCGGGGTACTCGTGCAGGCCGAACTCCAGATACTCCTTGTATACGATATCCTCGTCGCCCTGGATCAGTTCCTCGAGGCCCCGTTCAAAGGTCTCGCACGCGATTATGCCGATCCTCATGATCTCTTCCTGGCCGGGCATGCCGCGGCACACCCGTCGCCGCTTGTTGCAAGGGCCATCGTAATATTAATGTATTTCTAAGTCATACTTTTCTATTACGGTGTCCGATGAGCAGCGACGAGCTGAAGGAACAAATCGAGGCCTTGCGGTCCGAGGTGCGGCAGCTGAACGACTCCTTCACCAGCCTGCGCGACGAGGACATCCGCAGGGTTTTCGCCCAGCAGGTGCGCTCGGTGCTGGTGGAGAGGATCGACCGGGGACTGGGATGGCCCGGCGTGGCTGCCAGCGGCAGGTGGCGGGACGCACTGGTGGAGTGGTTGAACGAGACTCTCGAAGCCTTCGAGCAGGGTGGACGGGAAGAGGTATTCCGCGCCCTGGCACGGAGGAGCGCACGCCAGGCGGTGAGGGGAGCCGATGTACCTGACGTGGACATGCTGGCTGACAGCCTGGAAACCCAGGTGAGATCATATCTGGACACCTACAATCTCGCTCTAAGCTCATCACGAAAAAAAGGGGGGCGGAACGGATCGCTCGAGGAGCTTAGACCGGAAGAGGTGGAGGTGGCCCTGGGACCCCTGTCCAACGCGATCCGCATCGGCATCCTCCAGCATCTATCCCAAGAGGACGACAGCCTGGCTTCGATCTCCCGGATCAAGGGTTTGCAGAAGGGGCACCTCCAGTTCCACCTGCGGTCATTGCTGGAGGGCAGGTACATAGGCTATGACAAAAAGAGCCGCCTGTATTCCCTGAGCCCGCGAGGGCGGAGAGCCCTCGACGGCCTGACCAGGCTCATGGCCGAACTTGAACGATAATAAAAGATATTGGGCGCCGCCGTCACCGGATGATGCCCATCCTCAGAGCCATTCCAGCCAGACCGAACAACCCGCCGACGAACACCATACCGCCGTCGTAGCCGATGCTGCTACCGAACATCGCCGCCACCCCCCAGAAGAGGAAGATGGCCGACAGGCCGAGCACGATCAGGTCCATCATATGGGCGATGGGTTTCAACAGATGGGGCATGATGATCATGCCCAGGAACAGCAGCCCACCCACGATGGCGAACAGGCCGAGTAGCACGTACTGGGCGCGGGCCAGATAGGACAGCGAGGCAAAGTTATCGAACCCTGCCACCAGCAATAGGGCCGAGGAAATAAGGAATAGTACGTCGCCTAGATGGACGTTCCTGACCGTCGCCACACGGGGAGGGCGGAACAGCTGGGCAGGGTAGGGCGGGACGTGAGGGGGCGCCGCTTGTCCTCCCGGCGGGGCTACCGGGGCGGCCGGCGCCGTATCACTGACGGGGACCATCCGGGCCCCGCACGCCATGCAGAAGGTCACTCCTTCGGCGTTCTCGTTACCACAATTTTCGCATCTCATATCTTCCCTTCCGTCCAGATAACACCTGCGGCCAGGTATAATACTTGGCTTTAAATCTCGGTCCATCAATAATGAGGCCCTTGGGTCGGGCCGAGGTCCGGTGCGTGGGCTACGGCCTCAAGTCCGCGAGGGCATAGGCTCTTGAACCTCCCTGGCCATGATAGATGTATGCGGGAGAGGTTTTCGATCGGCATCGATATCGGCCGCAGCAACGTGCGGGCGGCTCGGGTCGAGGGGGGCCGACCAACGGAGATTCTCAGGGAGCGCACCGATGTCCCCGGGGGGCCGCAGGGGGTCCTGGACCAGGTCCGGGAGATGATCATGCGGCTGGACCTCGGGATGCAGGCGCCGGTCGGGGTGGGGATCGCTGGTCAGGTCGACACCGGGCGAGGGTTGGTGCGCTGCGGGCCCAACCTGTTCTGGCCGGACATCCCGTTCCAGAACATGCTCGCCGAGGCCGTAGGAGCTCCAGTGGTTCTGCGCAACGATGTAGTGATGGCCACCGTCGGCGAGTGGAAGCACGGGGCCGGGCGGGGGGTCGACGACCTGGTCTGCCTTTTCGTGGGCACAGGCATCGGGGGCGGGGCGGTCGTCGATGGCCGTCTGCTCGAGGGTGCCACCGGTTGCGGGGGCCACTTCGGCCACATCTCGGTGCAGTTGGACGGTGCCGATTGTACCTGCGGTCGCCGGGGGTGCGTGGAAGCTTACGCCGGAGGCGCCAGCGTCGAGAAGCGGGTGCGGAGGGCGGTGGCAGAGGGCACCGGTGGGGATATGCTTCCCATGATGTGCGCCGGGTACCCGGAGGTCATCGGCTGTCCGATGGTGGCGACCGCCGCGGAGCGGGGAGACCCCTTCGCCCTGAGGGTCCGCGACGAGATGGCCGCGGCGCTGTCGTCGTCGGTGGCCAGCGTAATCAACTCATTGAACCCGAAGAAGGTCGTGCTGGGCGGAACGGTCCTCTTCGGATTCCCCGGCCTCTTTGACATGGTGATGCAGGGGGCGAAGACCCAGTGCCTCCGGCCGGCGGCCGACGGGTTGACCGTGGAACCGTCCACCCTGGGCGACCTGGCCGGAGTGGTAGGGGCAGCGACCCTGGCCTTGGAGATCTACGGTTGATTCCGACGCCGGGAGGCTTCCGCGTCGATGGTGGCCAGCAGCATCTTCAGCCTCCGGCCTTTGAGCTGAAGCTCGCGACCGTCTATGCTGCGAGCTTCAGGGCACAGAGCATCGATGAGGACCTCTCCGTCCTGGTCGACGTTGACCGGGTACAGTGCACACCCCAGGGGCCGGGCTTGGTACTCGCGGCAGCGCTTCCTCTCCGGATCGTAAAAGAAGCACCACACACCCACGTTGCGGAGGCGGGGAATGCCGTCTACCCCCACGTAGGAGAACTCCGAGCGGCGGTATCCCCGACGCTCCAGGCGAGCCATGTCCGCCTCGCTGAGCTCCATTATGGTGTCCTGACAGCACTTCTGACAGTGGGAGCAACGCATGACACCCCTACGCCCGTCCTTGGCTTAATGGTGATCGGCGCGGAGCAGGCGGGCATTGATCGCCACCACGATGGTCGATATGCTCATCAGGGCCGCCCCCGCGGCCGGGGTGAGCACCACCCCCTGTGAGGCCAAAATGCCGGCGGCCAGCGGTATGGCTACGGCATTGTACCCGGTGGCGTAGACGAGGTTCTGCACCATCTTGGAGTAGGTCCGGCGGGAGAGGGTGATCACCCGGGGCACGTCCCGGGGATCGCTGCGTACCAGTATGATGTCCGCCGAACCTACCGCCACGTCCGTCCCCGCGCCGATGGCGACCCCGATGTCCGCCGCCACGAGAGCGGGGGCGTCGTTCACCCCGTCCCCGACCATTGCCACCACGTGCTCGCGCCGCATCTCCCGTACGGCCGCAGCCTTGCCGGCCGGGGGCACGGAGGCTCGGTAGCCGTCCATCCCCAGCTCGCCGGCCACCGCCTCCGCCACCTCGGGGCTGTCCCCGGTTATCATCACCGACCGGACCCCTCTTCGCTTTAGCTCGGCCACCGCCTCCCGGGACTCGGGGCGCACGCGGTCGGCCAGGGCGAAGGCTGCCAGCGCCCTGCTCCCCGCGGCAAGGAGGACGACCGTTCGCCCGCCCCGAGAAAGGGCAGCGATGTCCGGGATGTCATTGGTCACGCCGAACTCCCTCAACGCCGAGGGGGACAGCATCATGCGCTCGGCACCGTCGACGACCGCCCTCGCCCCCCTCCCGGGAATGGCCTTGAAGTCCTTGACCGCCTTGTCTGCGAGCCCCCGTTCTCTGGCCGAGGCCACGATGCCTCGGGCGATGGCGTGCTCCGAACCGGACTCCACCGCTGCGGCAACGCTGAGCGCCTCGTCCTCGCTCATGCCTGGAGAGGGTGCGATCTCCAACACCCTGAAGTTGCCCTCGGTGAGCGTTCCGGTCTTGTCGAAGACCACGGTGTCCACGTTCCTCGCGCGCTCGAAGGCATTCCTCTCCCGGACCAGAAAGCCAGAACGGGCCGCTAGGACTGTGGATGTCGCTACCACCAGAGGGATCGCCAGGCCCAGAGCGTGGGGGCAGCATATGACCATGACCGTCACCGCGCGCTCGACGGCGAAGCCCCCGCCCTCGCCGACCGCCAACCAGGCGGCCAGGGTGAGCGCGCCGCTAGTGAGGGCGACGACAGTGAGGATGAGCGCGGCCCGATCAGCGAGGTCCTGGCTCCGGGAGCGGCTCTCCTGGGCCCGACGGACGAGGTCGATGACCTGGCTGAGGTAGGCGTCAGCCCCGGTGCGGGTGACCCTGACTCTCAGGGCCCCCTCGCCGTTAAGGGCCCCGCCGATGACCTCGTCCCCCGGCCCCTTGGCCATCGGGCGGGATTCCCCGGTCAGCAGCGATTCGTTCACGTCGCTTTCGCCCTCTATCACCTCACCGTCGGCGGGGATCTTAGAGCCGGGGCGTACGATGACGATGTCGTCCGGCCTGAGGTCTCCGGCACTGATCCTCACCTCCCTGCCATCCCGGACGACCTCGGCATCCGCCGGGAGCACCCGCGCCAGCTCCTCCAGGGCCTTCGACGCGCCCTGCACCGAGCGCATCTCCAGGTAGTGGCCGAGCAGCATGATGTCGATCAGGGTGGCCAGCTCCCAGAAGAACACCGCTCCGCCGAGGAAAAGCACGGAGGCGGCGGAGTAGAGGTACGCCACGCTGATGGCCAGCCCGATGAGGGTCATCATCCCCGGGAGACGGTCCCTCAGCTCCCGCACCAGGCCAGTAAGGAAGGGCCACCCTCCGTAGGCGAACACTACTGTCGACAGCACGAGCAGGGCGGGTCCCTCGAACGGCAGGTCCAAGGTCGCACCGAACAAATGCTGCACCTCCGGAGTGAGGGCAAGGATAGGTACGGTGAGAACGGCGCACACAATGAACCGCCGCAGCATGTTCCTGGCCATTTCCCCGTGCCCCCGAGGCACCATGACGCCTTTGCCGTGGTCGTTGCCCGGTGGGCCTCCTTGACCATGACCGCCATGATGATCCATGGATCATCGATTGCACCGGGTGGCCGATGAACCTATCTCTGCCCGGGCAGGGAAAGGCGGGGGTGCTCAAGCTGATCGACCGCTTCCTGGTCTTCTATGTGCATTATCACCGGGACGAACATGGAGCCCAAGGCGGTGATTATCATGACCGCGCCTCCGACCAAGAACCATGCCTGGATGCCGACGCTCTCGGAGATCGGGCCAGCCAGCAAGAGGCCCACAGGGCTCATGGCCGCCACCCCGCTGCCCAGGAGCGCGAGCACCCGGCCCTGGAGGCCAGCGGGGACCCCGCGCTGCATGATCGCCACGATGGTCCCGTTGATCACCGGGAGGGAGAGGCCGATCAGCAGGCAGCCCAGGATCGCCAGGAGGTAGCCATCGGGAGGAAGCAGACCGATCAGGGCGACCCCCACACCACATGTCCCGGTGGCCGCCATGCAGGTGACGATCTTCCTCGAGGTCCCGCCCCAGACGCCAAGGGTGATACCCCCGACGATCATTCCCAGACCGGCAACGGACTCCAGGGCGGCATATTCGATCGCTCCCCCGCCAAAGTGCTTAAGGGCGAGCAGGGATAGAAGGGAGAACGCGGGATTGATGAGAAAGTTGATGAGCATGAAGATGACGATCAGCCAGACCGCCCCCTGCCATGCCCGGATGTAACTGAGGGCCTCTCTGAGGTCGGTCACGACCGATACGTTGACCTTTTCGGCGGCACGGTGAACCTCAGGGATGCTGACGACGGCCACCGCGAGAATGGCGATGGTGGCGGTGATGACGTCGAAGGAGAGCACGGCCCACATCGGGAGGAAGGCGATGAGCACGGCTCCCAGGGGAGGAGCGGCGATGGAGGCAACCCCCCGTATGGCCTCGTTGAGGCCGTTGACCCGGGCCAGGTAGGCCTTAGGCACCATGAGGGAGGTGGAGGCCTGCATGGCCGGCCAGTGAAACCCGGAAAAGATGGACCGGAGCAGGAGCACGGCCATGATCTGGACGATGTCCACGGTGCCCAGGGCGAACGAGAGCATAAGCAGGACGGTGACCGCGGCGATCATACCATCGGCGGCGATCATCACCTTCTTGCGACTCCAACGGTCCACGTAGGCGCCGGCGAAGGGCGTGATCACCACCTGGGGCAAGATACCCATGACCGAGGCCAGGGTGAGCACGATGGCCGAGCCGGTCTCCACCGTTAACCACCACACCAGGGCGAACTGGACCAGCTGGCTGCCGATCAGGGAGAACGCCTGACCGGTCCACACGGTGAAGAACCTTCTGGCCCAGCTGTCCCCGGCGTCCATGGCTCCCGCTCCTGCTACTGGTTCTCCGTCCGCTTCCCTCGACCCTGCGTCCCACGGCCCGGGAACAAGGGGCCGAGGCCCCCGCTCATACCTTCCCGCCGCACTCCGAACAGAACCTGGCCCCGGGCGGGTTCTGAGCACCGCACTGGGAGCACTTGGGCATTCCCATCGGCGCTCCGCAGTTATTGCAGAACTTACCCTGGCCCGCCGGCTTTCCGCACTTCGGGCACATGGCCTGGCGCTGGTCGATCTCGCCGGTGAACACCTGGGTCTGCTCGGCCTTCTGGACGATGTCCTTCTTCATCTTGTCGGCCCGGGCCGCGGCCACCTCCACCGACTCCAGCGGAGCATCATCCACGCACAGCGAGGCTTCCTCGTTCCAGTCGTTGTCGCACACCCACTTCTGGCAGCGCGGGCAGCGGTGGAAGTGCCCCTTGGCCTCATTCTGGGCCTCCTCGAAAGCGACTTCGTGCTCCTTGTGCCACGCAGGCGACTGGCCCTCGAACTTGGAGCTCATGATGTCGCTGCCGGCATTGCCGGCGGTGGATATCCGGTAGTTGCCGGCGAGCGACCCCGCGGCGTTGGCGAGCCTCCCGATGTTGTCGAAGAACCCTTTCTTTTTATAGGTCTTCGAGGCGATGAACCTGGTCTTGTATCCTTCACCGCACTTGTCGCAGAAGAAGGTGAAGGTGAATCCGGCATCCGTGCTGTCGTCCGAGTAGTTGTCGTTGAACGCTATCATATTGCTCATTTCTTACCCCCCGAGATCGGTTTTCCGCATTTGGAACAGATTGGTCCTAGAGGAGGCTGCTCGAAGCCGCACTTCCTCTGCTGGCATTTCACCATGAGCCTGGCCCCGCACTGCTGGCAGTGGTCACCGAAGAAGGTGTCCTTACCACAGGCGGGACAGCTGACGGTCAATGACTGGCCGCAATGAGCGCATCCCTTCCACCCCTCCTTTATCGGCGATCGGCACTTCGGGCATCGGATCTCGTCTACCGGGTTCCACTTCCCGCATATCGGGCAGGAGTTGGAATCGGGCGGCACCAGCTCTCCGCAATAGCGGCATGGCTTCATGTAGCCTGGCATGCTCCTCTCTCCTCCTGCAATAAAATGCCACAATAATAAATGAATTTTCTCATATTCCTCAGTCCTCCTCTGCTTCGTCCTGGGCTGAGGTCCACCTTGCGCTCCCCTTGGCCGACGCGTTGAAGGCCAGCAGTTCGTTGACCTTGGCGGTCCACTCCTCCTGGGAGGTGTGGGACACCCGGCCGATGAACCGGTCCCGCAGGTCCCTCAGCGAGGGCAGGAGGACCACGGAGAAACGGTACCTGGCCCATTGGGGGGCGATAAGGTCCTCGTCCTTCAGGTAGATGGGCTGCCGGCGGAAGTTGATCTCCTGCAGGCCAGCGGTGATCGCGTCCATCGCCGCCTCGGCCTCCTCCCTTCTCGCCCCGTCGTCCAAGCTCGGATAGCGGTCACGGGAAGAGACGCGGAAGAAGTAGGTGGCCCTACCTCCCGAGGGGCCGGTGGTCGCCTCCATGGCCACCGCGTTGCCCTCATTGCCCAGCAGGGGCACCATGAACCAGACGTAGTCCTCCTCCGAGGCCACCAGAGAGCGCTTGATACCGATGCGGACCATGTCCCCCTTGCCCAGCGAGGTTAGATGGTCATACTCCCCGCCCATCCCTGCGAAGCGGAGGCGAGCCTCCAGGGCGGCGAAGAGCTGGGGGTCCAGGCCCTCGAGGTCGAACCGCCTTGCCGCCCTGCCCTCCTTGAGGAGGCGGGAGGCGGCCATGAGAGTCTGCCCAGGAGCGCTGGGGTAGAGTCCTTTGATCAACGCCTGGACGTTCGCCTCCAGCTCGGCCATGGCCTCGGATATTCCTTTCCACAGGGGGTCCAGCTCCCGACCCAGCATTCCCACGCCCAGCTGCTCCCCGCTCTCCATCTCGATCCGGAGTACATAGTCGCGGGCCTCGATGCCCCGAATGTCGCCGTACCGCACCCGGGTCAAGGGACCTCGCACGGGCATGAGGACCAGGGCAGTGTCGTAGAGACGAATTTCAACCGGCCCTTCCGCGCCTCGGAAGGGGCCGCGAAGCTCACCCTTGACCCCCTGCTTGCGGAGCTTCTCTCCCATCAGCAGGTCCTTCATGATCAGCTCGTTGCGAACTCGGTGCACCTCTCGGACGGTATCCTCATAGCGATGACCAAGCATGGACAGTTCCAGCTTGGAACCGTCAAACTTGGTCAGCAGGACCTTGAAACCGGTCGCCTCTATGCCGGTGAGGTCCCGCAGGGAGATGCTCCTTGCCCCTCCCTGTCCCGGCCTCACCACCAGGGCCTCCTCCTCCACCGAGACCTTGCACTCACCTTGTGTCACCGTTCCCGGGGGATCGGTGAGTACGAACCTAGCCGCTGCTTCCACGTGAATGGAATCGGCGGGTCGGGAATAACCGTTTCGGTTGGCCGGGAAGGCTATCAGGCCCAATAATGACGGGGGCCGAACGTGGAATGCCAGCAGTCGGAGATTTCTAAAATTTTAAATTGATAATTATATCTTGAATATTTTAATAGTCATTATCATGCTCATCGCCTCAACCTCTCAGAAGGGATTTGACAATGGCACTGGATACAGCGATAATAAGTGTAGTGGCAGCAATAATCCAGCTGATAGTCGGCCTCGCTCTGGCCATGGGCTCGGTGTACATCGGCCTGAGGATGTTCGACCGGCTCACCAAGGGCATCGACGAATGGAAGGAGATACTGAGGGGCAACGTGGCGGTCGGCATCCTCATGGCTGCAGTCATATTCTCCATCGCCAACGTCGTGCAGAGCGGGGTGGGCTCGTTGCTCGCCAACCTGGGGTCGGCGCAGGGCATGGACAACATGCTCATCGCCCTGGGTCTCGGATTGGTTAACCTGGCCATCGGCCTGCTGGCTGCCGTGTTCGCCATCTGGGTGGCCATCAGGGTCCTCGACCGCATCACCAAGGACGTCGACGAGATGGCCGAGCTAAAGAAGGGCAACGTGGCCGTCGCGGTCATCATGGCCGGCGTCCTGCTCGCCGTATCCTTCGTCATCGGCGCCGCGGTCTCTGGCATCTCCAATGCCCTGAGCCCCGCGAACCTCGGCTTGTGAACCCCTTCCCCCTCCTCATTTTTTTCTCCAACCTCGCCATTCACCGCGCGGACTGGCGACGTTCCAGTCCCTCCCTGGCCTGACCCTGGACGGCATCCAGATGCCCGGGGAATCGCTCTTATATCAGTTCCCTGATTACAGGCGGGAATGACCATGGTTGACGCGAAGGCTATCGAGAAGGCCAAGGAGCACTTCGGCAAGATCCTGGAGGAGCAGCTCAGAAGGATCGAGATCATGAAGTCCGGACAGGACTGGGTAGACTACTCCGCACTGAGGACCATCAAGATCGGCATATGCGGCGGGGATGGCATCGGCCCGTATATCTCCGAGTCCTCCAGAATGGTCATGGAGGCCATGTTGAAGGATGAGATCGAGAGCGGCAAGGTCGAGATCCGGACCATCGAGGGGCTCACCATCGAGAACCGCGTCAAGGTCATGAAGGCCATCCCCGACGATGTGTTGGCCGAGATCAAGGAATGCCATGTGGTGCTCAAGGGACCCACCACCACCCCCAAAAAGGGAGACCCGTGGCCCAACATCGAGAGCGCCAACGTGGCTATGAGGCGGGAGCTGGACCTCTTCGCCAACGTCCGTCCGGTCAAGGTCCCCGAGATCGGCGTAGACTGGATGTTCTTCAGGGAGAACACCGAGGGCAGCTATGTCCTCGGTAGCAAGGGCGTCAACGTCACCGACGACTTGGGCATCGACTTCTGCGTCGCCACCTCCCAGGGCAGCGAACGGATCATGCGGCTGGGCTTCGACTACGCAGCCAAGAACGGCATCAACAAGGTCAGCGTCGTCACCAAGGCCAATGTGGTCAAGACCACTGACGGCAAGTTCCTGGCGACCGCGGAGCAGGTGGCCAAAGACTACCCGCAGGTGAAGTGGGACGACTGGTTCATCGACATCATGACCGCCAAGCTCATCGACCCCTACCGCCGGAAGGACTTCCGGGTCATCATCCTCCCCAACCTGTACGGCGACATCCTGACCGATGAGGCCGCCCAGATCCAGGGAGGCGTAGGCACCGCGGGCAGCGCCAACATCGGGAAGCGGTACGCGATGTTCGAGGCCATTCATGGCTCCGCGCCACGCATGGTGGACGAGGGCCGCGCCCAGTACGCCGACCCGTCCTCCATGATAAAGGCCGCGGCCATGCTCATGAACCATATCGGGTTCGTGGAAAAGGCCCGCAGGCTGGAGATGGCGCTGGAGATCTGCACCCAGTATGAGAAGCGCAAGGTCATGACCGGGCGGTCGAACGGCGCCACCGGTGAGGAATTCGCCCAGTATGTCCTCGAGACGGTCAACGACCCCGCCCTGTTAACGAAGTGGCAGGCCTACCAGAAGAAGGAATGAAGGCGTGGACGCCACCGGGCTGATCATCGGCCTGCTCGACCTTCTCGTCGGGCTCCTGCTCTTCGCCGTCGCCGTCCCCCTGATCAGGGGCAAGGTGGGCATGAACCACTGGTACGGGGTCAGGGTCCGGCAGTCCTTCGAGTCGGAGGAGAAATGGTACAAGATAAACCGCTATGGTGGGCGCCAACTCATGATCTGGGGCCTCATCATCGCGGCCATGGGGGCGGTGGGGGCGTTCGTCGATATGGATGAACGAACGGAGATGCTGTTGCTCTTCGCCCTGGTACCGCTCCTCGTCTTCGTCCCTGCGGTCCGCTCGGTCCTCTACGCCAGGAAGGCCTAGGGGCCGGCGAGGCCTTTATTTAGCCCTATGCCCGATGACCTTTCGAAGTGGGGTTCGTTATGCTTGGCGGGAGAGTAAAGCTGTCGGCGGCGGTCATATTGGTCATCGTCATCGTCGTCGCCGGCATCTCCCTGCCTCTCCTGCTCATCGATTTTCGGACGGTGTCGATCAACGAGGTCGATGCGGTGCCCTCCAACGGTTCCGGTCGGCTGGACCTCAAGGTCAAGGCCACGGTCGGGGAGCTGGCGATCGTATTCATGCCCCTCGACGGGGACGCGGTGAGGGTGGAGTCAAACGTCCAGGGGCAGTCCAACCTGTTCGGTAAGGCGTCGCCCCTGCGGGTGGATGTCAACTCGACCAACTCCACTGGCCCGCTGGGCACCGTCCAGTCGGTGAACGTTACCCTCAACACCTATGCTCCGTGGCCCAACTATGCGCTGAAAGAGGTTGGCTTCACCATCGCCATCGACGAGAACCTGCGCACCCGCCTCAACCTGAGCGTGATCACGGGTGGTATATCCCTGGCTACCGCTCGGGGCGTGGTCATCGAGGGGTTGGAGATCAACTCCACGGCCAAGGGCGCCGTCATATCCTTCGAAAACGGAACGGTCCTGGCCGGGGATGTGCGGATCAAGACAGCCACTGGGGGATCGGTCCTGTCATGGAACGACGTCGAAGTATTGGGCTCCCGCAACCTCAACATCATGGAATCGTCCGGTCCCATCGTCGCCCGGTTCGATCAATCGGCGCCCATGAACGGCACCGTCAACATGAAGGTCGCTGACACCGTGGGAGAGGTCCGGTTGGGTTTCTTCCTCGACGGCCAGGTGTCGGCGAAGGTGACCTGCGGGTGGGACCTCGGGACGCCGCAGGCGGTGAACCTGGGCGGGTTCGACGGGACCCCCGCGAACTTCCAATCGCACAATTATCCGAGCGAGGATCGTTTCCGGGTACAGGTCAACCAGACCCTCGGCAACATCCACCTGGACGGAAGTTGGACGGGATAGGTCGGACTCGGGATCACTTCTCCTCCAGAGGAATGGAGTAGTAGCCGTCGGTAGATAGCGTTCTCCCCTGATCCAGAGGATCAGGGCCGGGGGGATGACCTTTGCGGGCATAGGGGTCGAGCCTCCTGCCGGTGACCATAAATACCACCCGGTCGCCGATGTTGCAGGCATGGTCGGCGATACGCTCCAGGTACCTGGCGATGAGGATGAAGTGTGTGCCCGTGGTGATGTTGCGGGGGTCTTCGATCATATAGGTAAGAGACTCTCGGAAAATGGTGTTCCACAGCGAGTCGACCTCGTCATCGCGCGTGAACAGCTCCCGAGCGGCCTTATCGTCGAGGGTGACGAACGAATTGATAGAATCGGCGACCATTGCCGTCGCCAGATCGGCCATCAGCGGAATGGTCATGATGCGTCGGAAGCTCTTGTCGGGATCATGGTGGTCGGACAGCTCGGCGATGTCCCGGCCGTACCGGCCGATGCGGTTGAGGTCGGTGATGATCTTCAGGCAGGTGGTCACCGTCCTCAGGTCGGAAGCGACCGGCTGATACAGCGCGATCAGCTCCACGCAATGCCTTTCGATGATCATCTCCTGGCTGTAGATCTCGTGATCCAGGCCGATCACCTCGTTCTTAAGCTCCACGTCGCTGGTCAAGAAGGACTGGACTCCCTTCTTCACCATATCCTTGGCCAGGTCCCCCATCCTGAGGACCTCGTTGTGCAGCAGCTCAAGCTGCTCGTTGTAATGCGCTCTCGGTGTCATCATCCCATCCTCCCGGTGATATACTGCTCGGTAAGCTCCTTCTCCGGCTTCTCGAACATCTGGTGAGTGTCGCCGTACTCGATCAGCTCCCCTAGGTAGAAAAAGGCCGTCGAATCGGCCACCCTGGCCGCTTGCTGCATGTTATGCGTCACAATGACCACGGTGAAGTCCTTCTTGAGGTCGATCAACAGGTCCTCGATCTTGGAGGTGGCTATGGGGTCCAGCGCGGAGCATGGCTCGTCGAACAGGATGATCTCCGGCTCAATGGCCATCGTTCGCGCGATGCACAGTCTCTGCTGCTGACCCCCAGACAGTGCATAGGCGCTCTTGCCCAGCCGGTCCTTGACCTCCTCCCACAGCGCCGCCCGGCGGAGGGACCTCTCGACTACCGCGTCCAGGGCCTTCTTATCCTTGATTCCGTGGATGCGGGGGGCGAAGGCTATGTTCTCGTAGATGGACTTGGGGAAGGGATTCGGCTTCTGGAAGACCATTCCGATATGCTTGCGGATGTCCACGACGTCGACGGAGGGATCATAGATGTTCGTTCCTCCCACCAGAACCTCCCCCTCGACCTTGGCCACCGGGATCAGGTCGTTCATACGGTTCAGGCACCGTATGAACGTGGATTTGCCACATCCAGACGGGCCGATGATGGCGGTGATCTTCTTCTCCGCGATCCTCATGTTCACGCTCTTCAGCGCATGATGCTTGTCGAAATGGACGTTAAGGTCCTTGACCTCGATATCAGACATTTTTTACCACCTGTATTTCTTCCTGTAATTATTCCTGAGGATTATCGCCACCAGGTTCATTCCCACTATGATGAGGATCAGCACCAGAGCAGCGGCATAGGCCATGGGGATGGCCGCACTGCGGTCGGACGTCTGGGTCATCAGATAGATGTAATAGGGCAGAGCCTGGAACTTAGAGAACAGGCCATCGGGTATGGAGGCGTTGACCGCCACTCCGGTCAGAAGGAGAGGCGCAGTCTCTCCCGCGGCCCGGGATAGGGACAGGATCGTTCCCGTCAGGATCCCTGATGCGGAATAGGGCAAGATGTGATGGATGATGGTCTGGAACTTGGTCGCTCCCAGGGCCACCGACGCCTCGTATATCGACGAGGGGACGGCCTCGACGGCCTCCTTCGTCGACACCATGATGATGGGGAGGACCAGCAAGCTCAGGGTTATGCCCGCGGCGATCAGACTAAGCCCGAAGTTCAGGTAGTACACCAGCAGAGCGACCCCCAGCAGACCCCATACTATGGAGGGAACGCCGGCCAGGTTGTTGATCACCAGCCACCATATCCTGGACAGTTTGGAATCACCCCAATACTCGACCAGGAAGATGGAGCCCAGCACGCCGATGGGTATGGCGATGATGAGAACGAGCATCATCAGCATGATGGTGCCAACGATGGGGCTAAGGATGCCTCCGTTGACCATCGCCCCATGGCGATTGGGGGCCGGGTCTTGGGTGAAGAGGTCGATGCTCAGCATGCCCGCGCCGTTGACCACCACATAGCCCAGGATGACCACCAGCATCAGCACGACGATGATGGCGCAACCCCGCAGGAGGTTGAAGATTATCCTCTCTTTCAGCCTACGGTTCAATTGTATGCCTCCTTGTAACGGGCCAGGACGAAGTCCGCGAGCAGATTGATTGAGAACGTGATGACGAACAGCAGGAGGCCCACTGCGAACAGGGAGTAATACTGCATGGAGCCAGCCACGGATTCCGGCACATCGATGGCCAAAGCAGCGGTTATCGGCCGCACCGAGTCAAGGATGCTTATCGTGAACTGGGTGGCGCTGCCGGTGGCCATGATCACAGCCATGGTCTCCCCCACCGCCCTGCCCACTGACAGGACGACCGCTGCGACAATTCCAGGCAAGGAGGCGGGGATGACGACCATCCTAATGGTCTCCCATTTGGTAGCTCCCAAGGCCAGCGAGGCCTCCCTCAGGCTGCCGGGGACGGAGTTCATGGCCTCCTCGGCCACCGACACCAGGATGGGGATCATCATCACCGACAGGATCAGCGCTCCGTTCAGGGCGTTGAGCCTGGCCACGGGGTGGAAGATGTCGAAGATCCAGTTGGAGAGCACGAGGGCCGCGAACAGCCCGTACACGACCGAGGGGACCCCGGCCAGGACCTCGATGACCGGCTTGAGGATGCGCTTGACCTTCGGATCGGCGATCTCAGAAAGGTATACCGTGCATCCGATGCCGATGGGTATGGCGATGATGGCAGCGACCAGGCTGACCAGAATCGTTCCCATGAGCAGGGGAAGCACGCCGTACAGCGGATAATCGGAGAACGGCGACCACACCTTCCCGGTCAGGAACGCCCATAGGTCGTTGGCCTGGAAGAACGGTATGGCGTTGCCTAGCAGAAAGATGAACACTAGCCCTAGCGTTATCAGTGAGACGAACGCACAGGCGAACAGGAGGGCCCTGGCCCCATTTTCCCTGAGGGCGTCCACGCTCAATTTTGATTTCTTTTTTTTAAAGGCCATTTATGCAGCTTCCTATGTGATCGTGAGATGAGTGATGAATGGGAAATTTTGAAGGGGTTTGGAAAGGGATTTTTCGCTTCCTGGCAACTCACTTGGCAGTGGCCAGCTGGTTCTGCATCGCGGTCAGGTCGGAGGACTGCAGCTCGTAGAAGCCGGCCTCGTTGACCAGCCCCTGGCCCTTGGTCCCCAGGACGAAACTGATCCACTTGTACTGGGAGCTGTCCTTCGCGGGCACACCGTCGGTGTACAGGTACAGGAACCTGGAGAGCGGGTAACCAGCAGAGGAGTTAACGCTACCAGCGTATACAGCGTCCTGGTTCAGCGGAGAGTAAGCGGTCCCGCCGGTGCTCTTGGAGACGCTCACGATGTTCAGCTGACCGCTGGCTTCCTTGGCGTAGCCGACACCGACATAACCGATCCCACCGACGTTGTTCTCGACCTCGGGAAGGATGAGGGCGTTGGTGTTGAACTGCTGCATGGACGACGAGTAATTGTCGGTCCCCAGCACCATGTCCTTGAACGAAGCGTAGCTTCCGGAAGCGCTGTCACGACCGTAGAGGACGATGGCCTGATCGTTCCCACCTACCTGGTTCCAGTTGGTGATGGTCCCGTTGTAGATGCCCTTCAGCTGGTCGATGCTCAGCGAGGTCACGGGGTTGTTCTTGTTGGTGATGATGGCGATCCCATCGACGGCCACCTTCCACTCGGTGACAGTGATGTTATTGGCCGAAGCCTGGTCCTTCTCGGACTGCTTCATGGCCCGGGAGCACTGGGCGATATCTGCCTTGCCCTGGATGAAATTGGTGATGCCAGTGCCGGAACCGGGAGTGTCTATGGTGACCTTGATCCCCGTTTCGTTCTTGAACTCGGTAGCCCACAGGGCTGCAACCTCAGCCATGGTCGTGGAGCCGCTCTCGCTGATCCCCTCAGAATTGCTGCTCCCTTTGTTGGTCAATAGCACAGCGCCCAAAGCCGCCACGATGATGACCACGACCACGCTGATCACGATGATCGTTTTCTTTTCCATGTGAATCCTCTCTCTAGGCTGGGCCTAGGGCATCTCCCTCGGAAGGGAACACCAGTAGATGGTCCATTCACGCTCGTCTGATACGAGCTAACCTTGCTTGTCATGCCCTTACCTTGCCTCTATTCGGCCGAGCATGGAGGACGACTATGTAGGTTGGCTAAGTAGAATATAGATATACATGTTCTAACATATTCGTACATAGTCTCTATATTCAATACATTCAAAAAGTATTTGCAGGGTATAATATGGTCAGCAAGAGCGTGGAATCACGGAAGGTGCAGAAGACCGGCCTATCTACGATAACGGTCTCTCTGCCAAAGGATTGGGTGGCATCAAACAATCTGAAGGCAGGGGATCAGGTCAATCTGGAGGTGATGGCCGATGGATCGCTGAGCGTCGATCCCAAGGAGCGCAAGAAGCGGGAGCCAGTACGGAAGATCGTCATGGTGGAGAAGGACGATACTCCCGAGCATCTCAGCAGGAAGCTCATCGGCGCCTACCTCGCCGGCTTCAACATAATCGAGGTTCGATCAAAGGAGCGCATGGACCTTGACACCAAGCATGCGGTGAAGGACTTCGCTAGGCTGGTCATCGGCCCGGAGGTCATCGAGGAGACCGCGAACACACTGGTCATGCACGACCTGTCCGACCCCGTGGAGCTACCGCAGAAGAAATGCGTGCGCAGGATGCACCTCATCGTCGATTCGATGCACCGTGACGCCATCACCGCATTCATCGAGGGCGACGGCAGCTTGGCCAGGGACGTCATCGACCGAGACCAGGACGTAGATCGCCTATATTGGATGACTGTCAAGCAGTTCAATCTCATCCAGGCGGACCGCAGCCTTGCCGAGCGCATCGGTGTGGATATCTACGAATCGATGAGCCTGATGCTCGTTGCCCGCATGATGGAGCGTATCGGCGATCATGCGGAAAAGATCGCCCGGCATGCCCTCGAAGTGGAAAACAAGAAGGAGTGCGAGCGAGAGCTGGGGAAAATGGCTGCGCTGAGCAAGGATGCCTTGGATACGTTGAGGGAGTCGATCGAGTGTTACTTCCTGCGGGAGATCAACGCGTCCAACGCGACCATCGATCGCGCCGAAGGCTTGGTCCGGCAGGCCGAGCAACTGATCCCAGAGCTTCAGGGCCTCCCGGGCAAGGGGGCGGCCACCAAGACCTCGGTCCTCGACAGCGTCGTCCGAACGATGATGTACTCCACCGACATCGCTGAGCTGGCCATAAACGAAGCAATGCGCGAGAGATGAAAAAGCAGGAAGGGGTTTGGCGCGGCTTACTCTTCGTCAAGAGCGAAGCCGTTGTGCTTCTTGAGATGCTCCGCCAGACCGCCGTCGGATAGGATCTTCATCATAACCGGCGGAAGGGGCTTCGCTTCCAGCATGATGCCCTTGGTGACGTTCTTCACCATTCCGGCGGCGATGTCGACCTCAAGGACGTCCCCCTCCTCGATCTGGGAGGTGTCCACCTCGACCACCGGCAAACCGACGTTTATGCAGTTGCGGTAGAATATGCGGGCGAATGACTTCGCCACCACCGCGCCGATGCCGGCGGCCTTGAGCACCAGGGGCGCCTGCTCGCGCGAGGACCCGGCGCCGAGGTTCTCCCCCGCCACCACGAAGTCGCCCTTCTCGATCTCATCATAGAACCCTGGCCGGATGTCCTCCATGACGTGCTTGGCCAGCTCGTTCATATCCAGGGTCTTGAACTTGTACTTGCCCGATATGACGTAATCGGTGTTGAGGTTGTCCCCGAAGGTATGGGCCTTCCCGCTCATCTTGGTCATTTCTGCACCTCCCTGACGTCGGCGATGTGGCCCAGCATGGCGGAATAGGCCGCAGTGGCCGGGCTGCTCAGGTAGATCTCGGCCTTGGTGTTGCCCATGCGGCCCTTGAAGTTGCGGTTGGCGGTCGAGAGCACGACCTCTTCGTTGGAGGGGACGCCGTTGCAGGTGCCCACGCAGGGCCCGCAGGACGGGGCGATGACGGTGGCGCCGGCACGCACCAGGCGGTCGATGTAGCCCTCACGCATGGCGTCCAACAGGACGTTCCTGGAGGAGGGGGCGACGATGAGGCGGAGATTGCGGGCGATCTTCTTCCCCGCCAGGATCTCCGACGCGATCTTCAGGTCTTCCAACCGGCCGTTGGTGCAGGTACCGATGAACACCTGATCCAGTTCGGTGCCGGCGACCTGGTCGACGTCGACGACGTTGTCGACCTGGTGGGGCTTGGCGATCTGGGGTGGTAGGTCGGAGAGGTCCTCCCTGACGACCCGGTCGTAGATGGCTGAACCGGAGGCCTCCACGCCCTTGAAGGGGGCGTTGGTCCTCTGCCGGACGTAGTCACGGACGCGGCCGTCGCAGGCCATGAGGCCGACCTTGGCGCCAACCTCAACGACCATGTTGGAGATGGTCATCCTGGCGTCCACGGACATGGCGTCGATGACCGAACCGTAGATCTCCAGTGCCTTGTAGGTCGCTCCGCGGGCGGTCAGGGTCTTGCACATGTGAAGGATGACGTCCTTGGAGTAGGTGCCCGCCGGCAGGGTGCCGTCGTACACGAACTTGATCGTGTTGGGCACCCGGAACCAGATGTGCCCGGTGACCAGAGCCGCGGCGAGGTCCGTGGACCCCACGCCAGTGGCGAAGACGTTCAACGCACCGTAGGTGCAGGTGTGCGAATCGCCGCCGATGACGACGTTTCCTGGAAGCACATGGCCGTGCTCGGGGAGCAACTGGTGGCATACGCCCTCCCCGACGTCGTAGATCAGGGAGCCCTGCTTCTCGGCGAAGTCCCGCATCTCCTTGTGGATGTTGGAGACGGACTCCATGGGCGACGGCGAGTTGTGATCGATCACGATGGCGTACTTCTTGGGGTTGGCGATACGCTCCGCCTCCATCTGCTTGAACGCCTTGATCGTCAGACCAGTGGTCCCATCCTGGGACATCATGAAGTCCACCGGGACGATGCAGATATCACCGGCGTGGACCTCCTTTCCAGCATGCGCTGATAGTATCTTCTCGGAAATAGTACCCATCTTAGTTCACCTTGTTCATGGGAGTCGGGCTCGCCCCCTCCCGGTAATCCTGGTATATGTACAGCAGCTCGTTCTCGGATAGCGAGCGCTTGAGCGAGACCGAGGTGGCCCTCACGATCTCCAGGATCGCGGCGGCCGAGGCGTCGTCGAGCTCGATGCCCCTCGCTGCCAGTATCTGCTTTATGGTGCTCCTCCCGGAGTGCTTACCGACGATGATCTTGCGGGACATGCCCACCTCCTCGGGAGAGTACGGTTCGTAGTTGGAGAGGAACTTCATGACACCATCGGTGTGAATGCCGGCCTCGTGAGCGAAGCAGTTCTGCCCCACGATGGGCTTCCACGCCGGGATCTCCCTGCTGCTCGCCCTGGCCACGTACTCGGCGATCTCCCGCAGCCGCTTGGTGTCGATGCCGGTGTCGATGTTCAGCAGATGCTTGGAGGCCATGACGACCTCCTCCAGCGGGGAGTTCCCGGTGCGTTCCCCGATCCCCATCACCGTGGTGCTGAGGAAGGTTGCCCCGGCCTGCACCCCGGCGATGGCGTTGGCGGTGGCCATGCCGAAATCGTTGTGGGTGTGCATCTCTATCGGGATATGAACGTTATCGATGATGCGCTTGATGGCATCGTACATCCCCGAAGGAGTCATGATGCCCAGGGTGTCGCAGTACCTGACCCGGTCCGCCCCGGCATCCTTGGCCGACTTGGCGAACTGCAACATGAAGTCGGGATCGGCACGGGAGGCGTCCTCGGCGTTGACTGATATGTATAGGCCGTGGGCCTTGGCATATTCCACCGACTCGACGATGCGCTCCAGTACCCATTCGCGGGATTTCATGAGCTTGTGCTCGATGTGGATGTCCGATGAGGACATGGAAATGGCAACGGAGTCGACATCACAGTCGATGCTGTTGGAGATGTCCTCCTTGGAAGCCCGATTCCATCCCAGTATGGAGGCGTTCAGTCCCAGGTGGGCTATGCGCTTGATGGCGGCCTTCTCGTCGCCGCCCATCGCCGGGATCCCCGCCTCGATTTGCTGGACACCGATCTCGTCCAGCAACTTGGCGATGCGAACCTTCTCCAGGTTGGCGAAGACTATCCCCGCCGCCTGCTCACCGTCCCTGAGGGTGGTGTCGCAGACGATGAGCTTGCTCTTCGCCAGCTTTGCCAAGACCTCCTGCTTGTCCTTCATCATACGTTCACTTTCCTGCCTGTCGTTCCCTGCCCGCCCATTTAGGCCACGCACGCGCAAGGGTATCGCTGCGAGCCCTGACCCGGTATTTATCTGAATCGTTGGTGCGGACGACAACCGCCCATGTACATTGTTCCCTTGGAAACAAGCTCATTCGTCTAACTATATGGGCGCCCCCACCTGATTGTCGGGCCTGGGTCCGGACGCTCTCCTAATAATAGCTATATAAATAACTTTTTCGCCAACAGGTCATGGCCACAGGCCGCTTGGGATTCGGATGCGAATCGCGAACTCGCTCTTGCGACTATCTGGTCACCCTGGTAGCTTGAAGCGCAGCAGCGCGGCGATCCCACCGATCGATTCAAGCTTCTTCCCGGCCTCGAAGCGCTCGCTGATCACCACCACCTTCCCCCGGGAGTTCTCTACCGCGGACATGAGGCCCCCCCAGCGGTTCTGCCGAACGATGCTGTCCAGGATCACCAGGGTCTCCACCGCCCCCATGGACACCGCCCGCTCCACCTCCGCCGGCCCGTAGGCCACCGGCCCACTCGTGGCTATCTCGGTGAGGACATCCTCCACCAACTTGGTCTCCATCGCCGCTCTCGAGCCCTGGACGGCCTCGGTCCCCAGACCGGCCTTCATGAGCTCGTGGACGCCAGCCATACCGGCCTGGCCAGTGTGATAGATGTGCGCCTCTTTGAACAGGTCAGGTTCTTTCTCCTTCCCCAATGACAGCAGCGCCTCCTTGGCGAAGCCCGGGCCGAGGATGATCAGCGGCACCCCGGGTTCGGCAGATTGCCTCACCTTCTCCATGACGTCCCCGTAGAAGCTGCGGTCCTCCTTCTGATCGTACATTTTTCCTGACGAGGGAGCGTAGATGCGGGCGACTTCTTGAATGCCGAACTGGCGGGCGAGGGCGATGACCGCCTCATCGTTCTCCAGGGAGACGAATAGGATCTTGGGCTTGCGGGAATCGTCCACCGCCCTCTTGACTCGCTCCAACACCGCCTGGTTCCATACCTCCTTGCGGATGGTGAGCACGTCAGCCTCTCCCAGGTTGAGGGTGTGGTACGAGCCTACGTCCTGGGGGCCCTCGACGATGACCCCATGGATCCGAAGGCGGTTCTCCGACTCCTGGAACTCGATGTCCTCCGTCCGGATACCCAGGACCATGCGCTTCTTCTCCCCCCGTTCCGCCCTCAGCTTGTCAGTCTTGGACTCGTCCCGGCGGTAGGTCACGGAGATCACGATGTCCCCGGGGACGATGATGTTGTAGAGGTGCCACAGGTCGTCGAGCGTCTCGACCTGGACTTTGATCTCCCCGGCCTGACGATCTTGATGGAGGACTCGCATCGCCCTCACCATGCACCACAGATTATAATAGTTGTCCTGCCCAGAATTCTATATAATTATAGGACGATTCTTATTCTCGGGGAATTGGAGATTAAGTGCTCTCGCTGCGGCGCGGACAACCCGCCGACGAACAAGTACTGCGGACAGTGCGGAAAAGCTCTTGTCGAAGAGACCAAGCTCGGCAAAACGATGGGGGCCGTGGGATGGTTCACCATGGCCATCGGGTTGACTTTGCTTATCCTGACGACAGCATATTACATCCTCCTGACGGTGATGAGCTTGTGGGGAATGGGCGAAGGTATGTACCATTTCATCTTCCCTATAAGCTATCCAGTCTCAGGCCAGGGATTCCAGTGGCCCGGTCTGGCCATCGGGGTGCCATTGGGAATGCTGGGAATCGTTATTTGTGCGTGGCCCCGCCTTCACGTTCCTGGCTCTTCGGGCAAGGGGATCAGGGGGCTCATGCTCATTGGAAGCGCCCTTGTGCTCGCCGGAGCGATCTTCGGTGCCATGCCACAGATATTCTATAGCATGTATGGAGGCGAAAACTCCTGGATAGCACGGGGATTGTACTCAACAAATTACCAAACATTGATGCTGGCCGGGTTCACGATCATCCTGGCCGGCACGGTGTGGGCGGCGTGGAAGGGCCGACGATGGGGTCTGCCGTCGACGGCGATAGTCACTGACGGCACTGCGGACGAGGGGAACGGAGCACATCCCTGACCACGTTCGATGGGGCGAGAAATCTGCTCTTGAATATGTCCAGATGCCGACATATCGGCGCTCGCTCTGTCCAACCGCAAATGCCAAACCTTAAGTACAACACTCCTATTCTTCAAAATCTCGATGGTAAAACAGTGCCACCTCATCCTTGAAAACGGGACAATCGCTGAGGGCACTGGCTTTGGTTCTGAAAGGACGGTGTACGGCGAGGTCGTGTTCACCACCGGCATGTGCGGTTACCAAGAGAGCTTGACCGACCCTTCCTACAAAGGCCAGATTCTTATCATGTCCCATCCGATCATCGGTAATTACGGTATCAACGACAAGTTCTCGGAGTCTCCCTCCGTACAGGTGACCGGGTATGTGGTGAGGGAAGCTTGCTCCTCCCCTTCCGCCATGTATGGTCATGAGGGCTTGGGTAACTTCCTGGAGAGGAACGGTGTCCCTGGTATCGCCGAACTGGACACCCGCTCGCTCATCATTGGCATCCGGGAGAAGGGCGTGCTCAAGGGCGCGATCTCCTTCGACGAGGACCCCCAGGAGGTGCTGGAAAAGGTGAGGAGGATGCCTTACCCTTCCGACTCGAACCTGGTGGCCGAGGCGAGCACCAAGAGGATAATCCGCTACGAGAAGGAAGGGGCCAAGAAGATCGGCCTCATCGACTGCGGAGTAAAGGCCAACATCGTCCGCGAGCTGCGCAAGCGGTTCAGCGTGGTGCAGGTGCCCTACGATACTCCGGCCTCGGTGCTCAGGGACGAGGAGATCGATGGGCTGTTCCTATCCAACGGGCCGGGGGACCCTGGTCACCCCGATCTCAGGAACACGACCATCCGGACCATTAGGGAGCTGAAGGAGGAGCTGCCGATCATGGGCATCTGCATGGGCAATCAATTGCTGGCCCTGGCCTTCGGTGGACAAACATACAAGATGAAGTTCGGCCACCGGGGGGTCAACCAGCCAGTGAAGTACAACGGCCGGGTGTATATCACCTCCCAGAACCACGGATATGTGGTCGACCCGCTGTCCATCGAGGGCAGCGGCCTGGAGGTCGATCAACTCAACGTCAACGACGGGACGGTGGACGGGATGAGACACCGCGAGCTGCCTATCTTCTCGGTGCAGTATCACCCCGAAGCCTCGGCCGGGCCCAAGGACACCACCTTCCTATTCGACGACTACGTCAAGATGCTGGAGGCTAAGCGATGAGACGATCCGATCTGAAGAAGATCATGGTCATCGGGTCCGGCCCCATCGTCATAGGCCAGGCCGCGGAGTTCGATTTCTCCGGAACCCAGGCGTGCCGCTCGCTTCGTGAGGAGGGGTACACCACCGTGCTGGTGAACTCCAACCCGGCGACCATCCAGACGGACATTGAGACGGCGGACGTGGTGTACGTGGAGCCGCTCAACGCAGAAACGGTGGCGCGCATCGCCGAGAAGGAGAGGGTCGACGGGATACTCTCCGGCATGGGCGGGCAGACCGCCCTCAACATCTGCTCCGAGCTGGCGGAGAATGGTACCCTGGACCGCCTGGGGATCAAGCTTCTGGGCACCCAGCCCAAGGCCATCGCGATGTCCGAGGACCGCGAGCTGTTCCGGGAGATGATGATCAAGATCGGCGAGCCCATACCGCACAGCAAGACTGTCCACAGCGTCGAGGAGGCCCTGCAGGCAGCCAAGGAGATCGGCAAATATCCCGTCCTCGTGCGCCCGGCGTACACTCTCGGAGGCACAGGGGGAGGCATCGCCTACAACGAGGAGGAGCTGGCCAACATCACCGGGCGGGGGCTCATCTACTCGCGCATCCACCAGGTGCTCATCGAGGAGTCGGTCCTCGGGTGGAAGGAGTTCGAGTACGAGGTCATGAGGGATGCCAAGGACAACTGCATTATCATCTGCAACATGGAGAACCTCGACCCCATGGGCATCCACACCGGAGAGTCAATCGTCATCGCTCCCGCGCAGACTCTCAGCGATGAGGACCATCAGCGGCTGAGGAACGCCACCATCAAGACCATCCGGGCGCTGGAGATCGAGGGCGGGTGCAACATCCAGTTCGCTTTCGACCCGGAGACCAAGGAGTATCGGGTCATCGAGGTGAACCCTCGGGTCTCGCGCTCGTCGGCGCTGGCCTCCAAGGCCACCGGGTATCCCATCGCCAGGGTGGCGGCGAAGATCGCCGTCGGTTATGACCTGGACGAGATTCCCAACCGCATCACTGGCAAGACCTATGCTGCTTTCGAGCCGACCCTCGACTACATCGTCATGAAGATCCCCCGCTGGCCGTTCGACAAGTTCCGCACCGTGGACCGCACCCTGGGGACCCAGATGAAGAGTACCGGGGAGGTCATGGCCATCGGGAGGACCATCGAGGAGGGCTTGCTCAAGGCGATACGCTCCCTGGAGATTGACCAGGAGTATCTAGACCGCGTGAACTGGACCGAGGAGCAGATAAGGAAAGAGCTGTCCACCGCCACGGATCAGAGGCTGTTCGTCATCGCCGAGACCATGAGGCGGGGCATGGAGATCGACGAGATTGCCCGCATCACCAACTGGGATCCTTTCTTTCTATACAAAATAAAGAACATCCTGGACATGGAGGCTTTGCTCAAGAGCGGCTCGAACGTCACCGCGGATACTTTGCGTCGGGCAAAGCGGTTAGGGTTCTCCGACAAGGTCATCGCCGAGCTTACCGGGACTGCCGGGGAGGAGGTACGTCGGAGGCGCAAGGAGGCGGGCATCGTCCCGACCTACAAGATGGTAGACACCTGCGCTGCGGAGTTCAAGGCCGAGACACCATACTTCTATTCGACCTACGAGACGGAGAACGAGGCGCGGGCTTCGGACAACCGGAAGGTCATCATCGTCGGCGGGGGCCCCATTCGGATCGGGCAGGGCATCGAATTCGACTACGCCTGCGTGCACGGAGTCATGGCCCTCCAGGAAGAGGGCGTGGACGCGATCATCATCAACAACAACCCGGAGACTGTGTCCACCGATTACGACATCTCGGACCGCCTGTACTTCGAGCCGCTGACCCTGGAGGATGTCCTTAACGTCATCGAGGACGAGGACGCCGACGGGGTCGTTCTCCAGTTCGGCGGGCAGACCGCGATCAACCTGGCCATGCCGTTGCTGAAGGCGCTGGAAGGTAAGAAGACCAAGGTGCTGGGGACCTCGCCCCTGGACGTGGACGTGGCCGAGGACCGTAAGCTGTTCTCCGCCCTCATGGACCGACTGGGCATCCTTCAGCCGCGCTCGGGCACCGGGCACTCCTTCGAGGAGGTCCGGGCCATCGCCAGCGAGATCGGATATCCGGTGCTGGTGCGCCCGTCGTACGTCATCGGCGGCCGGGCCATGGAAATTGTATACAGCGAGGAGGAGCTCCGCACCTACGTGGCCACGGCGGTCAAGGTGTCCAAGGCCCACCCAATCCTCGTGGACAAGTACCTCTCCCACGCCATCGAGATCGATGTCGACGTCGTCTCCGACGGCACGGACATCTTCATCGGCGGGATCCTCGAGCATATCGAGGAGGCCGGCGTACACTCGGGCGACGCCACCATGAGCATGCCGTCCCAGACGCTTTCCCCCCAGATGGTCTCCAAGATCGTGGATATCTCCACCAAGGTGGCCAAAGGCCTCAACATCCGTGGGCTGATGAACCTGCAGCTGGCAGTGAAAGAGGGCGAAGTATACATGATCGAGGCGAACCCCCGGGCATCAAGGACCGTACCCTTCGTGTCCAAGGCCATCGGCGTGCCCCTGGCCAAGATCGCCACTAAGGTCATGCTCGGCCGGTCGCTCAAGGAGCTGGGATGCGTTGGGGTCGCCCGGTACGACCACGTGGCGGTGAAGGCGTCGGTGTTCCCGTTCCTAAAGCTGCCAGGAGTGGACTCCATCCTAGGGCCGGAGATGCGCTCCACCGGCGAGGTCATGGGGATAGCGCAGACCTTCGATGCGGCATGCTACAAGGCGCTGATATCAGCCGGCCTCAAGCTTCCGGCCTCGGGCGGGGTATACATCACCGTCAGCGATGCAGACAAACCTCACATCCTGGACATCGCCAAGGAGCTGCGGGACATGGGATTCCATATCTACGCCACCAAGGGCACCTCTACCTTCCTGAGGGAGAAGGGGCTGCAGACCACCACGGTGTACACCATATCTCAGAAGATGGCGCCTGATGCCCTGGGCCTGATGCGCAGAGGGGAGATCAACCTCATCGTCAACACCCCCAGCGAGGCTTCGGGGGCCCGTCGCGACGGGTACATGATGCGCCGCCTGGCGGTGGAACTGGAGATCCCGTTCCTCACCACGGTGCAGGCTGCCCAGGCCACGGTGGAAGCGATGAAGCGCGCCCGGCTGGGCCCGCTGGACATCACTGACCTGGCGTCCTATCATCGGTAGACGGTGGCACGGAGGATCGCCATTCGGCGGTCCGGGAGATCCCGGCCGTCACCTCGACCTCTCGACAGCCATGCCCGGGTCGGCCCTTCTGACGGCGGGATGAGCGTCACTGCCCACCACTGCTCTTCTCGAGCCACCGCAATTCCTTCTGACTCCTCTCCTCAGGACGAAGAATCAGCGCGGCGAACAGCATGCTGTAGGCATCTATTACCCCGGCCGGGACCGTGCTCCATCGGATGAATGTGCCAGCGAAGGAGATGGACAAGACGGCCACGGACCCCCATGGCTGAGGTCTCAGGTCTTGGCATCCAGCGGACCAATCTCAATGCAGAAGAATGCTCTTCACGCCCCGGCAGGCCTTGATGCGGGGGATCATCTCCGGAGGCACCTCGCTTCCAGTGATGACGTAGAGCCTGGGCTCGTCGCTCAGCTCGGGGTCGTCGACCAACGCCTGCCTTACGCTGATGCCGGCCTCGGCGATCACACTGGTCACGTCGGCGATTATGCCCGGGACGTGCGCGTCGGTGGGGATGACCTCGATGCAGCTCCAACCCATCACCGGGGCCACATCCTTAAGCATGGCCGTCGGCTGAAGCAGGCAAAACACCTGGCGAAGCTCCTCCTCGGACTCGATGGTCTCCACCGCGGCCCTGACGATCCTCCGGTCGACGTTGATCGCCCGGGCGATGGCCACATCCCCGATCTCCACGTCGCCGCTGTAGACCCGACCTTCCTTGACCCGCAGGCCATTGGTCATCAGCAGCTTGGCCACCTTTCCCTGGGACGGATACCGGCCGAAATATTTCGACAGGGAGTACCACATATGACCAGAGGATTGACCATGGCGATAAAAGGGTTATCCTTCGCACATCGGGCGCCAGAAACAGCCGACCTCCCCGATACCGTAAGAGGATATCACGTTCCAGTACCGTGTGCGGCCTGGCCTGGCGGCAGCGGGAGAAGAAAACGGTATATACATGCTAGATATTGTCTAGCAAGCGAGGCGAACCAATGTCAGGTAAGAGTATCCGCATGGAGCGGATCATAGACAGGAATACCGGCCGGGCAGTGATCGTGCCCGTGGACCATGGCATCTCCATGGGGCCGATCCAAGGGCTAGTGGACATGAAGGCCACCATCGACAAGGTGTCCCAGGGAGGGGCCACCGCCGTCGTCATGCACAAGGGCGTGGTGCCTTATGGCCACCGTTGCTTCGGCCGGGACATCGGGCTCATCCTCCACCTGTCCGCTTCCACTTCGCTGTCCCCGGATCCCAACTCCAAGGTCCTGGTGACCACGGTGGAGGAGGCGATCAAGATGGGAGCGGACGCCGTGTCCATCCATGTCAATATCGGAGCCAGCACCGAGCCGTACATGCTGCGCGATTTTGGCCAGATCGCCAGAGAGTGCAACGAATGGGGCGTGCCCCTCATGGTCATGATCTACCCCCGGGGCAAGGATATCAAGAACGGTTACGACGTGGATCTCATCAAGCAGTGCGCTCGCGCCGGCATGGAGCTGGGAGCGGACGTCATCAAGACTTCCTACACCGGGGACATCGACACCTTCCGGGAGGTCGTCCGCGGAGCGATCATTCCCGTGGTCATCGCCGGAGGGCCGAAGATGGATTCCGACCGGGACCTTCTGCAGATGGTAAAGGACTCGTTGGAGGCGGGGGGCATGGGGGTGAGCATCGGAAGGAACATCTTCCAGCACCGCAATGTAACAGGTATAACCAAGGCGGTGGCGGACATCGTGCTCCGCGACGCCGAGGTGGACGAGGCACTAAAGCAACTGGAGTGAGCGCATGTCCCCCAAGACCATATGGGTCCGGGCCGACCTACCCGGAGAGTACGAGGAGCGGAAGAGCATCGTATCCTCCGCCCTGGAGGCCGGGTTCGTAAACATCGTCATCCGGGACGAGGACGCCGCCCTGAAGCGTCTGGGCCGGTTCGAGGCGCTGGTGGCGAGGGGCGACGATATCCTGTCCGGCGAGGAGAGAATCGGGGCGGTAGTGACCATATCTGGTCCGGGCGACCTGTCAAAGGCGTCGGCCATGAGGGACAGGGTCAAGCACCTTATCATCCGGGCCCGGGACTGGAAGGTCATTCCTCTGGAGAACCTCATCGCCGAGTTCCAGGGCTCGAACACCCAGCTAATGGCTTCCGCTTCCACGCCAGAAGAAGCCAAGCTGTTCCTGGAGACAATGGAGAGGGGCGCTGACGGCATCGTCATCGAGGTCGACGACCCGGCCGCCCTGCGCTCGTTCGTCGCCCTCGACCTCCAGGGGCCGGCGAAGGCCGAGCTTACGGCCATCACCGTCACCGGCATCTATCCCCTAACCATGGGGGACCGGGTGTGCGTGGACACCTGCTCGCTGCTGCGTATCGGGGAGGGCATGCTCGTCGGCTCGCAGTCCTCCTGCCTATTCCTGGTCGGTTCGGAGGCCGCGGACTCGGAGTACGTGGCCTCCAGGCCCTTCCGGGTGAACGCTGGCGCTGTGCACTCCTACGTGCTGATGGCCAACGGCCGTACCAAGTACCTATCCGAGCTGAAGGGTGGGGAGGAGGTGCTGGCTGTGGACGGCGAGGGCGCCACGAGGAAGGCCGTGGTGGGCCGGGCGAAGGTCGAGCGGCGGCCCCTGCTGCTCGTAGAAGCAGGGGAAAGTGGAAAAAGGTACAGTACTATTCTCCAAAATGCGGAGACGATCCGGCTATGCACGCCGGACGGGCCGGTCTCCGTGTCCGACCTCGAGGTCGGTCAGAAGGTGCTGGTCAGGCTGGAAGAGGGCGGCAGGCACTTCGGTCACAGCATCAAAGAGACGATAATGGAGAAATGATGAAGGTCTGCGTTTCCCTGATAGAGGAGAATGTCAAGGATGCGGTGGCTGCCGGACTGGCGGCCCAGGAGGGGGGAGCTGACCTGCTGGAGGTGCGCTTCGACCGCATGGCCAAGCTGCCCGAGGACCTCTCCCCATTCCGCCGTCTGACCGTCCCGCGCATCGCCACCCTGAGGACAGTACAGCAGGGAGGCGCCTGCCAGCTGGGAGATGAGGAGCGCCTGCGGTTCTTCCGGCGGGCTGTCCGCATCGGGTTCGAATATTTGGATATCGAGGACGACTCCCCCCTGGTGCGGCGGATGGGACGGGAGCTGAAGAACACCGGGGTCATCTGTTCCCACCATGACTTCGCCGGTACTCCCCCGCTCTCAGGCATACTGGACGCCCTGGTCGGCACGGCCTCCAGGGGCGATGTGGCCAAGGTGGCGTTCCAGGTGAACGGCGTAGGCGACCTGGCCCGCCTCCACGAGGCCGCGAGGATGTTCTCCGTCACCGGTAACCACTTCGTGATGATCGGCATGGGGCCGCTGGGCGAGGTGACCAGGGTGCTGCCCGCCGCGTTCGGGAGCGCGTTCACCTACGCCTCCCTGGAGCAGGGGAAGGAGGCGGCCCCCGGGCAAGTGGACCTCGTCACGCTTAAGGCGCTGGGGGACAAGCCCATAATCACCGGTCTGACCGGCAACCCGCTGGGTCACTCGGCGTCGCCGGCGATGCACGACCGCGCGTTCCGGGCCCTGGGCATCCCCGGCCGATACCTTCTCCTCCCAGCTCAGGACCAGGAGGTAGAGGTGCTCATGGACCTCGTCCGGGACCTGAACCTCAGGGGACTGAACGTGACGATACCCCACAAGGCGTCGGTCATGCCCTACCTCGATTCCATAGATCCCCTGGCCGAGCGGGTGGGGGCGGTCAACGTCATCGTCAACCACAGCGGAAGGCTGGAGGGAAGGAACACCGACGTCACCGGCCTGGAGAAAGCGCTGCTCTCTGCCGATGCGGACCCCCGGGGCAAGGACGTCCTGGTGATCGGGGCGGGGGGCGCGGCCAGGGCCTGCTGCGCCGTCCTCGAGAGAAGGGGAGCGCGCATCTGGGTCACGGATCGCACTGCCTCCCGGGCCCAAGAGCTGGCGAAGAGGTTCCTGGGCCGGGCGGCCGGGCACGGAGAGGTTACCTCTGTCGGGTTCGACATGGTGATAAACTGCACCCCCTTGGGAATGAAAGGATTCCCCGACGAGCTGCCCGTCGACCCCTCGGTCTTCCGGCCGGGACAGTGGGCGGTGGACCTCGTGTACAACCCGTTGGTCACCCGCTTCCTTGCCGAGGCTGGCGGCCGCGGTGCGAAGACGCTTTCGGGAATGGAAATGTTAATCTATCAAGCCATGGATGCTTTCGAGGCCTGGACCGGACAGCGGCCTCCCTATGAGGTCATGGCCGAGGGCGCGAGGACTGGATGACGATGAAGGGCATTGGAGCGAGCCATGGCGCCGCCACCATAGTCAACGCCATAGCGAACGGTAAAGGGGCTGCGTTCGGCCTCGACCTGAGGACCGAGGCCACGGTGGAGCTGACCGAGGGGGACGGTATCAGGGTCGTTATGGAAGGCCTCCCTGATGAGGGCACCGGCCTGGTGGAGAGATGCGTCCAGGGGGTCCTCGACCGCGTGGGCGGAGGGAAACGCTACCATGCCGAAGTAAGAACGACCTCGCAGATCCCGGTGTCCAGGGGGCTCAAGAGCAGCTCGGCAGCGGCCAACGCCGTGATTCTAGCCACCCTCGACGCGTTGAACGAGGAGATGGATCTGGTCGAGGCGGTTCGCATCGGCACCCGGGCGGCGATCGACGCGGGGGTCTCCATCACCGGAGCCTTCGATGATGCCTGCGCCTGCGCCATGGGCGGGGTGGTGCTCACCGACAACCGCTCCGAGGAGGTGCTCTTCCACGGCAGCATGCCCGACTACTTCAGGGTGCTGATCCACGTGCCAGAGTTCAAGGTGCGCAAGGCCTCCCTGCCCAGAGAGAGGATCGCCGCCATCAAGGGCCTGGCGGACCTGGCCTTCGAGGTGGCCCATGAGGGTGATTACTTCAGGGCCCTGACGCTCAACGGGATGTGCTACTCCACCGCCCTGGGCCTCGATCAAGAGGTAGCGGTGAAGGCGCTGATGAACGGTGCCCTGGCCGCTGGGCTGACCGGGACCGGGCCGGCGCTGGTCATGCTTGTGGTGGAGGACAAGGTCCGCGAGTTCAGGGCGGCAATGGGCGGCCTCCAGTTCATAGAGGCGAGGGTCCGCAACCCGGAGGCAGGCGAATGAAGCTCCTGGTCCGCGGTTCAGCGGCCAACGGGAAGGTCCAAGCCCCGCCGTCGAAGAGCTACACTCACCGCGCGATCGTCCTCGCCTCCCTCGCTCACGGTGATTCCAGGCTCCGGGACCCCCTGCTCAGCGGGGACACCCTGGCCACCCTGAAGGGGATGGAACAGTTCGGGGCCATCGCTAGGACGGAGGGCCGGGACCTGGTGATCCGTGGGGGGAAGCTTAAGACGCCGTCGGCACCGATCGACTGCGCGAACTCCGGGACCACTCTGAGACTTCTGTCGGGCATCGCCTCCCTGCTGAGGAACGACATCACCCTCACCGGGGACGAGTCGCTGCGGCAGAGGCCGATGAAGCCCCTTCTGGCGGCGCTTAACGAGATGGGGGTAAAGGCCGCGTCAGTCAAGAACGACGGCTTACCCCCGCTCACCATACGGGGACCCAACCACGGCCGGTGGGCGCATATCAAAGGGGACATCAGCTCGCAGTTCATCTCCTCGCTCCTCATCTCTTCGGCGCTCAAGGAGCTGGACACCGAGATCGTCATCACCACCCCTCTGATGTCCAAGCCGTACGTGGAGATCACCCGGGACATGATGGCCCGGCACGAAGTGATCAGTACGGAGACAAAGAACGGCTACCGCGTGCTGGGGAGCCAGCGATACCGACCTCGGAGCTACGCCATCCCTGGGGACTACTCATCGGCGTCCTTCCCCCTGGTAGCCGGGGCACTGACCGGGAGGGTGGCCGTCACCGGACTGGACCCTCAGGACCGACAGGGTGACCGGGGTGTGCTCGACGTGCTCAGAAGGTTCGGCGCCCCGGTCAGCGTGGACGGGGACACAGTCACCGCGGAGAAGGGCGAGCTGCGCGCCGCATCCATTGATGTCGGGGACATGCCCGACGCCTTCCCCATATTGGCAGTGCTGGCGACCCAGGCCGCGGGCGTATCGCAGCTTACCAATGCCAGGCACCTGCGGTTCAAGGAAAGCGACCGCATCGCCACCACCACATCGTTCCTCAAGCTCATGGGCGCGGACATCGAAGAGCGGGATGATGGCTGTGTGGTCCGAGGACCGACCAGGTTGAAGGGGCGGAACATCGATCCCTCGGGCGACCACCGCATCCTTATGGCTGCCGCCGTAGCCGGGCTGGTGGCCGAGGGCACCACCACCATCTCCGACGGCGATTGCTACAGGATCTCATACCCTGGATTCGTCAAGGACATGGGTGCATTAGGTTGCAGCATGGAGGGATCGTCCTGAACACCATCGGCACCGCGCTGCGGCTCACCTTGTTCGGCTCCAGCCATGGGCCGGGGATCGGCTGCGTGCTGGACGGCGTCCCTGCGGGCGTTCAGGTGGACCGCGATGACCTCCAGCGGGAGGTCGACCTGCGCAAGCCCTCCGGGGCCCTGGGCACCCCCCGGGCGGAGGAGGACCGCGTGGAGATCCTCGCCGGCGTGATGGAGGGCATGACCACCGGAGCACCAGTGGTCATCTTCATCGCCAACAAGAACACCGATTCCTCGAAGTATGAAAAGTTCAAGGTGGTACCGAGGCCGGGTCACGCCGATCTTACCCAGCTGAAGAAGTACGGTGAGACCGTGGACCTGCGCGGAGGAGGACAGTTCTCCGGCCGCATGACCGCGCCCATCGTAGCCGCGGGGGCGGTGGCCAAGGAGATACTGCGCGGTATCGGAATCCAGGTCGCCGCCTACACCCAGAAGCTGGGGTCAGTGGAGGACCCCGAGGACCGCAACCTCAAGGAGGTGCGACGGCAGGCCCGGGAGAACCCGGTGCGGGCGGCCGATCCTGAAATCGCGCTGGAAATGATCCAGGAGATCATGGAGGCTAAGGTCGAGGGGGACAGTGTGGGCGGCATCGTGCGGTGCCTGAGCGTCGGCCTGCCGATCGGGGTCGGGGAACCGTTCTTTGACTCCCTCGAGGGCGAGCTGGCCAAGATGGTCTTCGCCATCCCCGGAGTCAAGGGTATCGAGTTCGGGGTCGGCTTCAGAGCAGCAGGGATGAGAGGCTCGGAGCATAATGACTCCTTTCTGGTGGAGAACGGGGAGGTCCATACCATGACCAACAACGCCGGGGGAGTGCTCGGCGGCCTGTCCAACGGCATGCCCCTCGACCTGAGGGTGGCTTTCAAGCCTACAGCCTCCATATCCCTGGAGCAGAAGAGCATAGACCTTGAGCGGATGGAGGATACCACCATCAGGGTCGAGGGGAGGCACGACCCCTGCATCGTCCCCCGCGCCGTGGTGGTGGTCGAAGCGGCCACCGCCCTGGTGTTGGCCGACCTGTGCCTTAGAGGTGATTTCATTGCGTGAGAGCATAGAAGACATCCGAAAGCGTATCGAGAAGATCGACCGCGAGATCCTTCGTATGATGGCCAACCGTACGGCCGCGGCGGTGGAGATGGGGCAGATGAAGGCTGCCGAGTCCATACCTCTGCGTGCTCCCCAGGTGGAGGAGATGGTCATCGGACGTTATGTGGAAAGGGCCAAGGAGTTCGGCATGTCAGCCGAGTCCGCCCGCCAGATAGCCACCTTGCTCATACGCGAATCCATCGAGCAGCAGGGACATATCCCCCGGCCTCAGATGTCCAAGCGCATCCTCGTCGTCGGCGGCAACGGCCGCATGGGCATGTGGCTGTGCCGGTTCTTCGCCTCCCGGGGCCACCGGATAAGGATCCATGATCAAGGGGAGAACCCCCAATTCCCAGTGGAGAAGGACCTTGAGAGAGGGGTCCGTGACGCCGAGGTCATCGTATTGGCCACCCCCATATCGACCACTCCCGGGGTCCTCGAACAGATATTGGCGATGCAGCCTGCCGGCTTGATACTGGACATAGCCTCCATCAAGACCCCGCTGGTCCCTCTACTGAGGGTAGGCGCGGGGAAGGGAATGAAGGTGTGTTCTCTCCATCCCATGTTCGGTCCCGACACCGCCTCCATAGTCGACCGCAATGTGATCGTATGTCACTGTGGTTCGGCCGACGCCATCGAGATGGCTAACTCCCTGATCGACGGGGCGAACATAATCGAGATGGAGGTGGAGGACCACGACCCGCTGATGGCGTACGTGCTAGGGCTCAGCCATGCGGTCAACATCGCCTTCTTCGAGGCCCTTCGCCAGAGCGGGCGGTCCTTCGAGGAGCTGAACCGGGCATCGTCCACCACCTTCAAGCATCAGGTGGACTCCGCTCGCAACGTTGCATCGGAGAACGCTCAGCTTTACTATGAGATACAGCATCTCAACCCCTTCAACAAGGACGCCCTCGAGTACTTGCAGCGCGCCGTCGACGACCTGAAGGACGCCGCGGTAAAGGGCGACAAGGATGCGTTCGAGCGCATGATGGAAGAGGGCAAGGAATATTTCGGAGGTAAGTAGAGATGGCAAAGGTGAAGGTCGCCGTCCTAGGCGCCACAGGGATGATCGGGCAGCGATTCGTGCAGCTGCTGGAGGACCACCCGCAGTTCGAAATCGCTGGACTGTACGCCTCGGAGCGGTCCGAAGGCAAGAAGCTCGGGGACACCCTGAAGGTCAGGGACTACCAGTTCAAGGAAGACACCATGGAGATGCGGATCGAGCAGCTGGACGTGGCCAAGATCGCCAAGGCTAGCAGGGTTGCCTTCTCCGGACTCCCCACCGACATCGCCGGCGACTTCGAGACCCAGCTGGCAAAGGCCGGCTGCGCGGTGTTCTCCAACGCCGCGCCCCACCGCATGGACGCGGACGTGCCCCTACTGATCCCGGAGTGCAACTCCGACCACATCGAGATGGTGAGGAAACAGTCCACCTTCAGCGAGGGCGGGTACATCGTCACCAACGCCAACTGCTCGACCACCGGGATCGCCATCCCATTAAAGGCAGTGGACTCGGCGTTCGGGCTGGAGTTCGCCTGCATATCGACCTACCAGGCCATCTCCGGGGCCGGCTACCCTGGGGTACCGTCACTGGACATCATGAGCAATGTTGTCCCCTACATCAAATCCGAAGAGGAGAAGATGGAGAGCGAACTGGCCAAGATCCTGGGGTCGGTGCAGGAAGGTAAGTTCGTAGAACATCCCGTGGAGACGCTGGCCAACTGCGCCCGGGTGCCGGTCATCGACGGCCACCTGGAGTCGGTGACCCTGAGGACCATCAAGGACGCCGAGATTGAGGATCTCATCAAGGCCATGGAGGAGTTCAGGGCCGAGCCTCAGACGCTGAAACTGGCTACCGCCCCCCTGCGGCCGATCATCGTGCGCCGCGAGAACAATAGGCCCCAGCCCGCCATGGATGCCAATGCCGGAGAGCCGGAGAGGGCCCGAGGCATGAGCAGCGTGGTCGGTCGCGTTCGTAAGAAAGGTACCTATTTCAAGATGTTCGTGCTCTCCCACAACACCCTCCGGGGTGGCGCGGGCGGGTCGGTGCTCAACGCCGAGCTGGCGTACGCCAAGAAGCTTCTATAGGGTGAGATGTTGAAGAGGACATACGAGGAGATCAACGCCAAGATCGAGAAGGGCGACGCGGTGGTCATGACCGCGGAGGAGGCCATCCAGCTGGTAGAAAGCCAGGGAATCGAGAAGGCCACCAAGGAGGTGGACGTAGTAACTACGGGTACCTTCGGCGCCATGTGTTCCTCGGGCGCTTTCATCAACTTCGGGCATGCCGAGCCGCCCATACGCATGAGCAAGGTATGGTTGAATGACGTGCCCGCCTACACCGGCCTGGCCGCGGTGGACGCTTACATCGGGGCGACGGAGGAAAGGGAGGGCGACGGCCATGAGTACGGCGGCGCCCATGTCATCGAATCGCTGATCGCCGGTGAGGCGGTACACCTCCGCGCCACCGGCCGGGGCACCGACTGCTATCCACGCCGGGACATCGACACCTACATTTCGCTCAAGTCCGTGAACCAGGCGTATATGTACAACCCCCGGAATGCCTATCAGAACTATGGGGTGGCGACCAACTCCTCGGAGAAGGCGCTGTTCACCTACATGGGCAAGTTGCTCCCGCACTACGGCAACGCCACCTACAGCAGCGCCGGGCAGCTGTCCCCACTGCTCAAGGACCCTCAGATGAGGACTATTGGCATGGGGACGCGCATCTTCCTCGGCGGAGGAATCGGCTACGTCGCCTGGGAGGGAACGCAGTTCAAGACCAATATCCCCTACCGCAACGGCGTCCCGTCGTCGTCTGGCCGGACCTTGGCAGTCATAGGCGACCTGCGCGGAATGAGCACGGAGTTCATCCGGGCCCTTGACTTCCATGGCTACGGACTATCCATGGCCGTGGGAATCGGAATACCCATCCCCATCCTGGACCAAGACATGATGACCTGTGCCGCCAGGACCGACGAGGAGATCTTCGCTCCGGTGCTGGACTACTCGATCCAGTCCCGTAACCGCAAGCCGATGATGGAGGTCAGCTACGCCCAGCTGCGCAGCGGCACGGTGGAGCTGTTCGGCAAGAAGGTCAAGACTTCCTCCCTGTCGTCGTACTACAAGGCAAAAGTGATCGCCGAGCGGTTGAAGAAGATGATCAACGAAAAGCAGTTCACCCTCACCAGGCCGGCCGTGGCGATGCCTACCGACAGGTCTCAGAAAGTGCTTGAGGTGTGCTCGAAGGAGGAGGTGCTCTGATGTCCAAACGTAAGTTCAACCTCTACTTCATCCCCGAGCTGGTCAACGAGCCGATCACCTATATCCTGGTCAAGGACTTCGACCTCAAGTTCAACATCCTGAGGGCGGAAGTCAAGGAGAAGGGCGGACAGCTGCTCATCGAGGTCGACGGCAAGCCGGCTCAGATCACCAAGGGCGTCGCTTACCTCCAGGGCATGGGGGTCAAGGTCGAGGAGCTCAACGAGTTCGTCACCAAGGACGAGGAACGATGCACCAACTGTGGCATGTGCGTGTCCATCTGCCCTGCCGACGCCATCGAGATGGACCGTCAGAACTGGAAGGTCATCTTCCATCTGGACAAGTGCATCGCGTGCGGGCTGTGCGTCTCCTCCTGCCCGCCCAAGGCGATGAAGCTCAAGGCATGAACAGGCGGCATTTCGAGGTCGGGGAGACCGCGGTCACCATCGTCGCCGAGGACGAGTTCTTCGGAACGGCACAGGAGTCCATCTTCCGCTCGAGAGAAGTGCTCCAGCGGTTCATTCGGCGCGATCCCCTATTCCAGATGACGCTGGAGCCGTACCCCTGCCCGGAGGAAGCTCCCCCTCTCATCGCCCGCATGTGCGCCTCCGCGGTCAAGGCCGGCGTGGGCCCCATGGCCGCGGTGGCCGGGGCGGTCGCCGAGCGGGCAGTATTGGACATGCAGGCGGCGGGGGCGACCCAGGCCATCGTCGACAACGGCGGGGACATAGCCCTGCTCCTTGATCGCGAGACGAGCATCGGACTGTACGCCGGAGACCTCGTCAAGGGTATCGGCTTCCTATGTCCGCCCCGGGCGGGCGTCTTCGGCATCTGCACCTCCTCGGCCACTATCGGCCCCTCCCTGTCCTTCGGCATCTCCGACGCGGCCACGGTGATCTCCGCCGATGTCACTCTTGCCGACGCCTGTGCCACCCGGCTGGGAAACCTCCTGACCTCCGGTGAGGACGGGGCAATGTGCACAGCGCTCGACGACGTGTGTTCAATCCCGGGGATCGAGGGGGCGGTGGCGGTGGTCGGGGAGAAGGTGGCGATGAAGGGACGCCTTCCCCACCTCACCCGGGTTACCGTTCCCCCGGGGAAGGTGGCCAAGATCGAGTTTTCCTCGCTCTCCTGATCAGTGCTTGGCCTTGTGCTTCAGCTTCAGTAGGTTTATGCATTTCTTGGAGCCGCGCTCTACCTTCTCTTCGCGGCAGCGGAGCTTGTTGGAGCACATAAAGCAGCGGGTGTACCATTTCAGAACTTCGCCAGTGTCTTCTTTGCCAGCCATGGTGTGACCTCGCCCATCGGGGCGAGGGTACATGTCGTTCGGAAGCAAAATATCTCTCTTCCCCGCTACCGTGGAGATGTTATGGAACCTAGAGACCGCTTCTTCTATGGGCTCAGCTTCGCCGGGGCGCTGGCGATCCTCAGCTCGACCATGGCCAAGAATCCAGTCCTGGTTCCGTTCGCGAGGAGCCTGGGAGCTGACACCACGCTCCTCGGGCTGATCGCCGCGGCCTCCACCCTGCCTGGCATACTCGTTTCCCTGCCCGCTGGTTCCCTGTCAGATGTCCTTGGACGGAAGAGGGTGATGTACACGGCGGCAGCGATCTTCGCCACCGCACCGCTCCTATACCTCGCGGTCACCACGCCCGGACAGCTCATGGCGGTGAGGTTCTACCATGGCTTCGCCACCGCGATCTTCGGGACGGTGGCCAGCGCCGCCATCGTAGACAACTTCCCGGATCTCAAAGCTGCCAGGCTGTCGTTCTACTCTTCGGCCACCATCATCGGACGGGGGGTCGCCCCGTTCCTGGGAGGGGGGATCATCGTGCTTACCATGGGCAACTATCGGGACGTCTACTGGGCGGTGTCGATGGCCGGCGTCGCTGCACTGGTGGCCATCGTGGCCGTGTACGGCCAAGGGCGGGACGCAACAGGTAAGGGGCGCAAGGGTGCCCCGATCATGCAGCAGCTGCTGTCCATCGTCACCGACCGCCGAGTGCTGGTGGCTTCGTCGATGGAGGCAGCTCAGTACCTGACCTACGGGGCTTTCGAGGTGTTCTCCGTGGACTACGCCGTCAATCATGGGTTGGACCCCTTATGGTGGGCCCTCATCGGCGGTGCCCAGCTAGTAACCGTCGTGCTGACCAAGCCCCTCATGGGTCGCTTGTCCGATCGCCGCGGGAGACGAGAGTTCATCGTCATAGGTCTGCTGGTGTGCGCGCTGGGAGTCCTGCTGTATCCTCTGACCTCGGAGCCACTGATCCTGGTTGCGTTATCGGCGGTGTTCGGGTTCGGATTCTCGTCCGTCACTTCGTCGACCCAGGCATTGGTCTCGGACCTGTGCGTGCAATCATCGTCCGGATCAACCATGGGGTTCTTGAACACCATCATGGACGTGGGGCAGTTCGCCGGCCCCATCTTCATATCGCTCATCATCGGCAACGCGCTATGGTATCTGGGAGGGTTCTGGACAATGGCTGCTGTGCTGTTGGCCGCGGCAGCGCTGTTCTACTGGACCTTCCGCGGAGAGCGGGTGAGCGATAGAGGCCCGCCTAGAAGCCTTTCAGTCCGTCGGTGATCATCCTGCGAGCGGCGGGGTTGGTGATGTTTCCGAGGACCACCCTGCGAGCGGTGGAGTTGACCATCATGGTTCGGAGGAGCTCCAGCACTCCCGATCCGCTCTTCCATGCCCCCAGGAAGGAGCCGTAACCGTCGTTGACCAGAGCCTCCAGCTCCTCCCGGGAGGCGTGCTCAGGGAAGTATTCATAGACGCGATGGTTTGTCTTCCAGTCCTCGACCCTCACCACGCCGTTGCTCTTCATCTGCTCCCACAACGGAGTTCCGACGAGGAAGTCCAGTATGTTGTACTGTACACCGTGAGGGCGAAGGGACTGAGCGAACTGAATCGTCGATTTCATCTCCTCCCGGGACTCGATGGGGGCACCGAGGATGTAGGAAGTTATGACCAGCATCCCCGCCCGCTTGGCATTGGCCACGGCCTCCGCCGTCCGCTCGGGGGTCTGCTTCTTGTTATAGTATTCCAGCACATTGGGCGAGGATGACTCCGCGCCGAAGTAGATGACGTTGAAGCCGGCGGACTTCATCTGTTTCAGAAGAGAGAGCTGGGCATGACCGGCCCGGCCCTCGCAATATAGCCTCATGCGAATGTTTCGCTCCTTGATCTGGCGGCAGATATCCTCCACCCTCTCCACGGACTGGGTGAAGTTATCGTCGACCATAACGCACTCCCGGTATCCCTGCTTATAGAGCATCTCCAGCTCATCGACCACGCTCTTCGCTCCCCTTGGCCGCCATCGCCGCTCGGAGAAGGCGGCGCAGGAGCAGTAGGTGCAGGAGAAGGGGCAGCCCCGGGAAGTCGAGATGGTGGTGAACCGGCCGAAGGTCAGGGGCACCCCTTGGAACATGTAACCGTACTCGAAATCGCCGAGCAGACTGCGGTCTGGGAAGTCCAGTGCATCGAGGTCCTGGACCAGGGTGAGAGGGCGCTCGAACAGGGTACCGTCGGAGCGGACGAAAGAGATGCCTTCCACATCGGTGGGCTCGGTCTCCGCCTCGATGTGGTCCAGAAGTCTGGGGAGGGAGCGCTCAGCCTCCCCCTTAATTATGAAATCGATGAACCAGTACTCGTTGAGTATCTCCCTGGCGGCGAAGGTGGCGTGGTAACCGCCCAGCACAATGGTCAGGTCCGGCAATAGCTGATGCGCCCTGCTCATCACCTCCATGGTGGCGGTGAAGGTATGGGTCGAGCAGTTCATGCCCAGGACGTCCGGGCGCTCCCTCACCACCCGGTCCACCAGCTCCTCCACGGTCAGATTGTGGCAGAACGCGTCCACCACCACGACCTCGTCTCCCCTCTCCTTCCGTACACTGCCGGCCAGATAGAGGAGTCCCAATGGTGGCCACTTCTCGGTGGTCTTCCATGGGGGGGTGGTGAGCATCACTTTCATTTGGCCTTGCAAATTGTCAAGAGTCGATAAAATAGTTTTTGAACCGTTCCCGATGTAGAATCCGGTGCTGGGCGCAGGCAACTCCCATATGTTATTTATGGGGACAGGCTATCACCTTTGACGCTTTAGAAAGGTGAAGTGATGTCCATCAAACTGGCCGTGCCAAACAAAGGGCGGCTGAACGAGCGGTCCATCGAAATCCTGAACCAGGCAGGTTTGGAGATCGAGGACGGAGGAGACAGGAAGCTGTACGCCAACGTCAAGAACAGCGACCTTTCGGTCATGTTCCTACGAGCCCAGGACATCGTGAGGTTCGTCCATAAGGGCGCGGTGGACATGGGCATCACCGGTTACGACCTCGTGCTGGAGTCCGGACTGAAGGTCCACAAGCTCATGGACATGGGCTTCGGGCGGTGCCGGTTGTCGGTTGCGGTCCCCGAGGGCCGGGGTATCGACACGGTGCAGGACATTCCCGATGGGTCCATGGTCGCCACCTCCTTCCCCGGCATGGCCCAAAGGTACTTCGAGACCCAGGGCAAGAAGGTGGATATCACCACCATCACGGGGGCCGCCGAGGTCACTCCCTACCTGGGGGTCGCCGACCTTATCGTGGACCTGGTGTCCAGCGGAAGCACCCTCAAGACCAACCGGCTGAAGGAGATCGCCGTGATTGCCGAATCCCAGGCCGTGCTCATAGCCAATGAGCAGGCGATGCGCACCCGGGGCACCGAGTTGGAGGAGCTGGCGTCGGCGATCCGCAGTGTGATGGACGCCGAGGGCAAGCGCTACCTGATGGCCGATGTGCCAGTGGCTGTCCTCAACGAGGTCAGGGCCTTCCTCCCGGGGATCGCTGGACCAACGGTGATGCCCCTCATGGGCCGGGACGACGCGGTCGCCATCCACGTGGTGGTGGACAAGTCCGCGATCTACCAATCGGTCAACCGCCTGAAGCGGCTGGGAGCATCGGGCATCCTGATCGTCCCCATCGACCGCATGGTGCCTTGAGGTGGAAGGATGAACGACTCATGGATCCGCACCACCGTGAGGGACATCCCTCTGTACTATAACCCTAAGATCAAGGCCGTGCGCATGGACACCTCGGTCAACGTGCTGGGGCCGAACACCGTGGTCAAGGACGTGCTCACCACGTGCATGGGCCTCGACCTCAACCAGTACCCGGCCCCGTACTCCGACGACCTTCGCAACGCCTTGGCCGAGAAGTACGGACTGGCGGCGGACAACTTCGTCGTCGGCAACGGCTCGGACGAAGCCCTGGACGTCGCGTTCAAATCGTTCATGGAGCCCGGCGAGACCGTGGTCGCACCATACCCGTCGTACGTGCTGCACGGCTTCTTCGTCAAGGTCAACAGCGGCCGCTTCGTCAACGTCGACCTGCGGCCGGGGTTCCAGCTGGACCCCGACGCCCTGCTGAAGGCGAAGGGGAAGATCATCATACTGTGCACCCCCAACAATCCCACTGCCAACTGCTTCGACCACCGGGACGTGGAGCGGGTGGTCAGCGAGCACGATGGGCCGGTCATCGTGGACGAGGCTTACGGAGAGTTCGCCCGGGACTCATTCATGTCTCGGGTGGAAGAATTCGACAACCTCATCGTCACCCGCACCTTCTCCAAGGCCTACGGCCTGGCGGGCTTCCGCGTCGGCTACATGGCTTCCAACCTCAAGATGGCCGGGGTCATGCAGCGGGTGAAGATACCGTATTCGTTGGACCGGGTGAGCGAGATGGTCTCCGTCGCTGCCCTCACCAACACCTCCTATGTGGACGCGGCCGTGAAGCTGGTGTGCTCGGAGCGTGACCGCTTATCCTCCGGCCTGAGATCCTTGGGGTTCCAGCCGTTCCCCTCGGAGAGCAACTTCATCATGTTCCGCAGCCCGCGGCCCTCCAAAGAGCTGGTGTCCAGATTGGCGGACAAGGGCGTGCTCATCCGCGATTTCGGTCACCTGAGGATGCTGGAGGACTGCGTTCGAACGACGATCGGCACCAAAGAATTGAACGACCTGCTGCTGAACAAGCTGAAAGAGGTGACCGAGGAATGGTGAACATCCGGAGGTCGGTGAAGTACCCCGAGGAGAACGATTCCTATCGCATCGGACAGCGGCCCAAGGTCCGCGTGGCCGTCGCCGATTATGGGGTCGGCAACCTGCACTCCATTCGCAAGGCCCTGGAGATTGCCGGTGCCAGGCCGGTCATCGAATCGAACATGCACAACCTGCTAGACGCCGAGGTCATCGTGTTCCCCGGAGTGGGCGCGTTCGACAGCGCCATGGAACGCCTCCTGCCGTACCGTGACATCATTGTCGACCGGCTGGAGGCGGGGACGCCGTGCCTGGGCATCTGCATCGGGGCGCAGATCCTGTTCGAGGAGAGTGAAGAGGGCTCCGGGCCGGGGCTGGGGTTCATAAAAGGTAGGGTCATCCGCCTGGAAGCCGAGAGAGTGCCTCACATGGGGTGGAACAGGGTCGATTCAAGCGACACTTCGTTCGACGAGGTCACCTCGCCGTACTTCTACTTCGCCCACTCCTTCCACGGAAGCCCGGAGGAGGATGTGACCATCGCCACGACCGATTACTTCGGGCGATTCCCCTCGGCGTTCAGAAAAAAGAATGTGCTTGGAGTGCAATTCCACCCGGAGAAGAGCAGCGTTTCCGGAGCGACCTTCCTACGGAACTTCGTCAGATTCATCGAGGCCAAGCTATGATGGTATTCCCCGCAGTGGACATATTGGACGGCAAGGCTGTCCAGCTGGTAGGCGGCAAGCCTGGAACGGAGAAGGTATCCCTCCCCAACCCCCGCGATGTGGCCTTGGATTGGGAGAGCAAGGGCGCACCGGCGATCCACGTGGTCGACCTTAACGCGGCCATGGGACGGGGGGATAACTTCGAGGCCATCACCTCCATCATGTCGCGGGTCAAGGTGCCCATTCAGGTCGGTGGGGGCATCCGCACCACCGAGGCGGCGCAGACCCTGTTGACCCTGGGAGCCGCCAGGGTCGTCGTGGGCACCCGGGCCATAACCGATCCCTATTGGTTCTACGAGTTGGTGCGGACCAACCGCAACCGGATCATCCTTGCGCTGGACACCAAGGACGGGAAGATCCAGCTCAAGGGCTGGAAGGAGTCGTCGGAGAGCAAGCTGCGTGAGACGCTAAAGGCGACCGAGGGCCTTCCCCTGGCAGGCGTGCTTCACACCAACGTCAATGTGGAGGGAAAAGCTAAGGGCATCGACTTGGAGGAGATACGGCACTTCGTGGAGATATGCCCCCACGATGTCATCATCTCCGGGGGCATCACCACCACTGACGATCTCGCCACCCTGGAGAGCGTGGGCGTGAAGTCGGCAGTGGTCGGGCTCGCCCTGTACAAGGGCACGATCAGACCGGAGGAGGTGTGGAAGTGATTAGGGAAGCCAAGCTGTCCCGCAAGACCAAGGAGACCTCCATCTCCCTATCCCTGTTCCTCGATGGTTCGGGAAAGGCCAAGGTCACCACTGACGATCAGTTCCTGAAGCACATGATGGAGACCCTCACCCGGTACGCGTCCTTCGACCTCACCATGGACGCCAGCGGGGATAACGATCACCACCTGGTGGAGGACGTCGCCATCGCTCTGGGCGCGGCGTTCCGACAGGCCCTGGGCGACCTGCCGGTCGATCGCATCGCCTCGGCCATGGTGCCCATGGACGACGCGCTGGTCACCGCAGCGGTGGACATCGTAGACCGACCGTACTGCGACACCGACTGCCCCGACCCCTTGTATTCGCACTTCCTGCGCTCCTTCTCGATGTCATCGGGCATCACCCTGCATGTCATCGTGCACCGAGGGCTGGACGACCACCACGTGATCGAGGCCACCTTCAAGGCCCTAGGCTTGGCGCTGAAGAAGGCCATCGTGCCCCGGGAGAACGTCCTGAGCACCAAGGATGCCGTGCGGTTCAGGAGCGGTTAGGATGCTCACCAAGCGCATCATACCCTGCCTGGACGTGACCGACGGGCGGGTGGTCAAGGGCGTCAAGTTCCAGAACCTGGAAGGTGTCGGCTATCCGCCCGACCTGGCAGTGGAATATGAGAAACAGGGGGCGGACGAGATCGTGTTCCTGGACATCACCGCCTCCTCCGATGCCCGGAAGACCCTGCTCGAGGTTGTGGAGCGGACCGCGGAGGGCCTCTTCGTCCCGCTCACCGTCGGCGGAGGGATTCGGTCCAAGGAGGACATGAGGCACGCGCTCAACGCGGGAGCGGACAAGGTGTCGGTGAACACCGCGGCCGTCCATGATCCCACGCTCATCACCGCCTGCGCTAAGGACTTCGGGAGCCAGTGCGTGGTCGTGGCCATCGACGCCAAGCGCGAGGGCCGCGGCTGGAAGGTATACACCCACGGGGGTCGGCAGCGCACCGAACTGGAGGCCGTCGACTGGGCCTACGAAATGCAGGACCGTGGCGCGGGCGAGATCCTCCTGACCAGCATGGACGCCGACGGGACCACCAACGGGTACGACATAAAGCTAACCGAGCTGGTCGCTGACAGCGTGCACATCCCGGTGATTGCCTCAGGGGGCTGCGGCAGCCCGGAGCACATCCATCAGGTCTTCGAGGAAACCAACGCCTCGGCGGCTCTGGCCGCTTCGATTTTCCATTATGGCACCTATACCGTGGGGGACGTCAAACGCTACCTCTCGGACAGGGGAGTGCAGGTAAGATGACCGCATTGAAGTTCAACGCCGACGGGCTGATTCCGGCTATCGTGCAGGACGCAGAGACCAACGAGGTGCTGATGATGGCCTGGGCCAATCAGGAATCCTACGACCTCATGCTCTCCACCGGCCGCACGCATTTCTGGTCCCGGTCCCGGCAGAAGCTGTGGATGAAGGGCGAGGAGTCCGGCCACGTGCAGGACATCGTGAGCATCCAGACCGATTGTGATAGCGACACGCTGCTGATCCGCGTGCGGCAGACGGGCAACGCCTGCCATCTGGAACGGCCGTCCTGCTTCGAGGAAGTGCTATACGGCGACCTCAGCGGCACCGCATCCATAATCCCCGAGCTGCGCAGGATCATCCGCGACCGCAAGGAGCACCCCAAGGAGGGCAGCTACACCAACCAGCTGCTGTCCAACGAGGATAAGGTGCTGAAGAAGGTGGTGGAGGAGGCGGCAGAGCTGGCCATCTCCGGCAAGGGGAAGGACCATGACGGAGAGGTCTGGGAGGCAGCGGACCTCATCTATCACCAGATGGTCCTGTTCGAGTACCTCAACCTGCCCATGAACGAGGTGTTCAGGAAGCTGTCCGACAGGCACAAGGGGGTTAAGAAATGAGGATAGACCTTCACATGCACACGCTGCAGAGCGACGGCGAACTCCTGCCTATCGAGCTGGCCAGGCGGGCCGTGGTGATGAGGCATGAGGCCATCGCGGTGACCGATCACGCGGACCCCAGCAACATCGAGCGGCTCATTAGGGAGGTCAGGAAGGATGTCCCCCTGGCCGCGGAGTGGGGATTGGACATGCTGGTCGGCGTCGAGCTCACTCATATCCCTGCCGCCAAGATGGATCAGGTGGTCAGGCAGGCCAAGAAGGCCGGGGCGGAGATCATCGTGGTGCATGGCGAGACCATCTCCGAACCGGTGGAGAAGGGTACCAACCGCGCGGCGGTAAACAACCCCGACGTTAACATCCTCGCCCATCCCGGATTCCTCACTATGGAGGACGCCCAGGCCGCGGCCGACAACGGCGTGGTGCTGGAGATCACCTCAAGGCCGTCGCACGCCCTGACCAACGGGCACGTGGTGCGCATGGCTCGCAAGGTCGATGCCAAGATGGTTGTCAACACCGACACCCACGCCCCCGGCGACCTCATCACCGAGGAGCGCGCGGTCCACGTAGCCATGGGCGCCGGGCTCACCCGTGACGAGGCGGAGCTGTGCGTCCAACGTATCCCCAAGGAGATCATACGGAGGGCACGGAAAGGATGAAGGTCCTCAAGTTCGGAGGGTCCTCGCTCAAGGACGGAGCGAGCATGATGAGCGTGGGGGAGATTATCGCCGCCGACGGTGAAGAGAAGGTCATTGTGGTATCGGCAATCCAGGGGATCACTGATTCTCTTCTTGACTTCATGTCCAAGGTACGGCGGGAGGAGGAAGTGCAGCAGTTCATTCGAACGCTGAGGGATCGCCATCTCAAGCTTCTGGCCGAGGTCGCCGGGAGCATGGACGTCAAGCAGACCGCGGTCAGCCAGCTGAGCGCCCAGCTGGTCAGGCTGGAGCGGATCCTGTACGGGATTATCTATCTGGAGGAGCTGACCCCGAGGACCAAGGATCTCGTCCAATCATTCGGGGAGCGCATGAGCGTCATCATGATGGCGGCCATGCTGCAGGAGATGGGGGTGAACGCGATACCGGTGGACGCCGACGAGCTGGGTGTCATCACCGACGGCACCTTCGGTTCGGCCACGGTGGACATCGAGGCCACCAGGAACAACATTGCTCCCCGCATCTACGAGATGTTCAAGCGCCAGGAGACCCCGGTGGTCACCGGCTTCTTCGGCAAGACCCATGATGGATTCATCACCCTGCTCGGCCGGAACGGCACGGACTACAGCGCCAGCGTCATCGCTAACGCCATAGATGCGGACAGCCTGGAGATCTGGAAAGACGTTGACGGCTTCATGTCCGCCGACCCCAAGGTCGTCCAAGAAGCGGTGCCCATCAGTCAGCTCTCCTACGAGGAGGCGGCCGAGCTGTCGTACTTCGGAGCCAAGGTATTGCACCCCCGCACCGTTGAACCGGCTAGGGCCAAGGGCATCACAATTCGGGTCAAGAACGTCTTCAAGCCCTCCTATGAGGGCACCGCCATCAACCCCAAGGGGGTGGAGGGCAACCGCACCATCAAGAGCATATCCAGCATGCCAAACATGGCCATGGTCAAGGTCTATGGGGCAGGCCTGGGCTCAAAGTCCGGGGTCATGTCAGAGATGTCGACCATGCTATCCGATGCCAGCATCAATGTATACTCCGCGGCGACCTCCCAGACCTGCGTTTCCATGCTCATCGAGGAGCGGGACCTCAAGCGCGCGGAGAAGGTGGTGGCGGAGGCGAAGAAGGGCGTGGTGGACCGCGTGGAATCGGTGCGCGACGTCGCCCTGCTGTGCCTGGTGGGTGAAGGATTGGGGCAGAAGGAGGGCATCGCCGGCAGGGTCTTCACCATCGTCGCCAGCAACGGGACGAACGTGGGCCTCATCTCCGCCGGGGCGTCCACCGTGGCTCTGACCTTCACCGTCAAGCGTAAGGACCTGGAGAGGACGACCAAGACCATCCATCACGAGTTCTTCGGCGGTTGAGCCATGAGCGGAGTAGCATTCCAGGGGGTCCAGGGGGCGTTCTCCGAAGACGCGGCGGCAGCCTTCTTCCCTGACGTGGGAACAATGCCCTGCCCGGATTTCGAGAGCGTGTTCCGGGCGGTGGAGCGGGGTGACGCCGAGTACGGCATCGTGCCGGTGGAGAACTCCCTCGAGGGGACCGTGGCCGTGGTCAACGACCTCCTGCTGGAAAACGACCTGGTGATCGTGGGCGAGGTCCTCGTGCCGGTAGTCCACTGCCTCATCGTGCATCCGGACGCGGAGCTGAAGGACATCGTTAGGGTGTACTCCCACCCCCAGGCGCTGGGGCAATGCCGCAGCTTCCTGGCCAAATATCCGCAATGGGAGAAGATCCCGGACTTCGACACCGCCGGTTCGGTGCGGGCGGTCCGGGACCGCGGGTTGAAAGGGGAAGCAGCCATCGCCTCCCGCCGGGCCGCCGAGGTGTACGGCATGAAGGTCCTGAGGGAGGGCGTCCAGAGCAGCGACGATAATTTCACGCGGTTCTTCGCCCTGCAGCGATCCTCCCGCCTCCTGGACCAGGGGGACAAGACCTCGCTGGCCTTCGCCACCCGGAACGTGCCCGGGGCACTGTATGAGGCCATGGGTTGCTTCGCCCATCAGGGGATCAACATGACCAAGGTGGAGTCCCGGCCCCGAAAGGGTAGAGCGTGGGAATACGTCTTCTTCGTGGACATCGACGGCCACGTCAACGATCCCAAGGTCGCCGATGCGCTTACCGATCTGGTGCGCCGGGCGGTGTTCGTCAAGGTTCTCGGCTCGTATCCCCGCGCCCGGCCGCTGGCCTGATCCCGTTCATTCCATCACGGCGTACCTTACATCGAGCAGGGTGGTTATCGCCCCCAACCCCGCCTCCAGCTGCAGGCGGGGGCAGGAAAAGGTCACCCTGATGGTTCCCGGTGAGCCCCAGTACCGCCCCGGACCCACCGCCACCCGGCGGTCCAGCAGCCACTCGCTGAACTCCAGGTCGTCGACCCTCGGAGGCAGTCGGAGATGGGCCATAAGGCCCCCGTCGGGCATGCGGCAGTCGACCCTGTCGTCGATCTCCAGCCACTTCGACAGCGCGGGAAGGTTCTCCTTGGCCGCCCTCAGTACGCGCTCGCGGAACCAATCCCTCCGTCGGACCGCTTCCGCAGCGTAGTAGCAGGTGATCGCCGGCAGACGGTAAGAGGTGTAGAGCCGGGCAGCCTCGACCGCCTGCGCGACCTCCGGGGGGCCGATCAGCCAGCCGACCCTAAGGCCCCGCAGACCGTTCAGCTTGGTGACGCTGGACACTGAGACGGCATTCTCCCCCAGCTGATACGCTCCCTTGGGTACCGGCCCATAGGCCATCTCCCGGTACACCTCGTCGCTGAGCACCATCGCCCTCCGGCGGCCGGCCCGTTCCACGATCTCAGCCATCCGGTCGGTGGACAGCAGCGTTCCCGAGGGATTGTGAAGGTTGGTCAAGGCGACCACCCTGGCCCCCTGTGCCAGGAGGGTGTCGAGCTGCTCCTCCCGGGGAAGGTACGCGGCCGTCGGCAGTCGGTCGAGGGTCCGAACCTGGCAGACCGACTCCGCCTGGCGGCGGATGGGCATGAAGGTCGGGTTCTCCACCGCAGCCAGGTCCCCCGGCCGCAGCTGGGTCAGGAAGAACAGAAAGGTGGCGTGCTGGGCGCCCTGGGTCAGGGCGATCATGTCGCTATCCACGCCGTAGGTGCGGGCCAGTTCATCCTTGAGACGGGCTTCGGCGTCCGCCTCGTCGTTGGACGGGAAGTAAGATATCTCTTTCCATCCCGAGTCCCAGAACGGCGGGGGAGCCCCGCTGCTATCCATGGAGATGGCCGCCTGCCGGTCCCGGCAATGCAGCGCCCACTCCTCAAGAGGATCCTTCAAAAACGGCGTCATCTTCCCCTGATGATCTCCCCCAGGGTGCGGAACTCTCCCGCCCAGTATATAAGCGCCCGCTCCCTGTCATAGTTATCTACTGTCTGCGCGCACACCACCTCGCCGATGAACCAGGTGTGGTCGCCGGTATCGAAGACCTGGACCTTGCGGCATTCGAGGTTGACGATGCATTCCTCGATCACCGGGGACTCGATCTTCCTCCCCGGCGTGGGGGTGAGACCGGTCTCCTCGAACTTGTCGACTTCCTTTCCGGACCTCTCGCCGCAGAAGATGACCTCCTCCACCAGCTCCTTGCTCGGTATATTGATGCTGAAGTCCGGCGACCGGTGGAGCAGCTCGTGGCTGTACCGTGAAGGCATGACCCCGATGCCGACGAGGGGAGGATTGAACGAGAAGACGTGTACGAGAGCCAAGGTGATTATGTTCCTCTCCTCCCTGCCCACGACCGCCAGGACTACAGGGAAGGCGGGAAAGGCCCTGATCCCCCGCACAGGGTTCATCTCGGTCTTTACGGTCATGCTATCGCCAGGATGATGGAACCGAATAAAAAAGGCTTGTATCCTTCCTTCGTCGGCGTGGAGCACGGTTTATCTATCCGTTCAGTTATCGACGGCCTATGGCACCGCTCATCGGCATCATCGGCGGAACTGGGGTCTACGACCCGAAGATGTTCGACATCAAGGACCGAGTGTTAATGTCCACCCCCTACGGGGCGCCGTCCGACGCCATCCTGGTCGGGGAGCTCAGCGGGGTGGAGGTCGCGTTCCTGTCCCGCCATGGCAGCGGCCACACCCTGCCGCCGCACATGGTCAACTACCGCGCCAACATCTGGGCACTAAAGCAACTGGGAGTGCAGCGGGTGATCTCGCCCTGCGCGGTCGGCTCCCTCAAGGAGGACTATAAGCCGGGAGACCTGGTCATTGTCGATCAGTTCATCGACCAGACCAAGGGCCGGCGATACACCTTCTACGACGGCGCGAGGACCGTGCACATCTCCCTGGCCGACCCGTTCTGCGAGGAGATGAACGCTCTCTTCGCCAGGGAGGCAAAGCACCTTGAGATCCCTCACCACGTCGGCGGAACATACGTCTGCATCGAGGGGCCACGGTTCTCCACCCGGGCGGAGTCGAGGATGTACCGCCAGTTCGCCGACATCATAGGCATGACCGTGGTGCCCGAGTGCCAGCTGGCCAGGGAGATGGACATGTGCTACACCTCTCTCGCCACCATCACCGACTATGATGTCTGGGCCGAGGAGCCGGTGGACCTGCCCACCGTGCTCAGGGTGATGGAGGAGAACGTGGAGAAGGTGCAGAGGCTCATGGCCGCGGCCCTGCCCAAGATCCCGGTCGAAAGGACCAAGTGCGCCTGTTCCCGCACGCTGAAGGACGCCGGCTTCTGAGCGTCCGGGGTCCTCTAACCCAACGATTTGCGGTACGCGGCGGCGTCCATCAGGGCGTCCGCCGCGGCAGGATCGTCCAACTTGATGACCGCCAGCCAGCCGTCGTCGTAAGGCGACTCGTTGATCAGCTGGGTCTGGTCCTCGAGAGGGGAGTTGACCTCGATCACCTCGCCGCTGAGCGGGGCGTAGACCGAGGCTACGGTCTTCACGCTCTCCAGCTGGGCCAGGACATCGCCCTTCTTTATCTTCTTGCCCGGCTTGGGAAGCTCAATGAACACGATCTCCGTGAGCTCAGCTTGAGCGTGGTCGGTGATGCCCACCCTAGCCTTCCCGTCCTCCACGCTAACCCATTCATGATCGGTTGTGTACCTTAATCCATCCTTGACGACGCTCGTGTCCGCCATCTCTATACCTCGACGGGTCCATCTGAAACTGGATTTAAATTGATTGCCCGAAAACCTCTATATAATCCCCCGCCATTGGAATGCGAGCATGAGGATTGTCGTCCATGGCATAGTCCAGGGAGTGGGTTTCCGACCCACCGTATATCGCATCGCCACCTCCATGGGCCTGCGGGGCTACGTCCAGAATAACGGTTCCAATGTCGTGATCATGGTGGACCGGCAGGCCGAGGAGTTCGTCCGCCGACTGAAGGACGAGCTGCCCCCGCTGGCCCGCATCGATGCGGTCGAGATGATACCTTCCGACGAGGCATGCGGCCCCACCTTCCGCATCGTGGCTAGCGAGGCGGGGCAGCGAGGGGTAGGCATACCGAACGATACTGCGGTCTGCGACGCCTGCCTCAAGGAGATGTTCGATCCTTCCGACCGTCGGTACCTGTACCCGTTTACCAACTGCACGAACTGCGGGGCGAGGTTCACAGTCATCATCGATCTTCCTTACGACAGGGAGAAAACATCCATGCGCGACTTCCCCATGGACCCGGACTGCCGCAACGAGTACGACGACCCTCGGGCCCGTAGGTTCCATCATCAGACGATCTCCTGTCCTCACTGCGGCCCCTCCTACTACCTTTTGGACGGGCAGGGCAAGGTACGGGAGAGCAAGGACCCCATCAAGGACTTCGCCCAGATGCTGGAGAGCGGCCACATCGGGGTAGCCAAAAGCTGGGGCGGAATGCACCTCTGCACGACCCTGTCCACACTCCCCAGGCTGAGGGAGTGGTACCACCGAAAGGAGAAGCCGTTCGCCATCATGGTTCGAGATATGGAAGCGGCCAGGCGGTACGGGGCTCCCACCGAATCCGAGGAGAAGCATCTGACCTCCTCTCATCGTCCAGTGGTCCTGGTGCGCAAGCGCCCGGGCCAGGTCACCGAGCTCATCTCCCCCGGCCTGAGCACCATCGGCCTCTTCCTTCCGTACGCCGGCATGCACCACCTGCTGTTCCGCCATCTCAAGGACGACGCCTTGGTCATGACCTCGGCCAATGTCCCCGGAGAGCCAATGGTCCTCCGGGACACTGACGCCCTGGAGCTGGGAGCGGATGTCTACCTCATGCACGATCGGGAGATCATCAACCGTTGCGATGATTCCGTCCTCCGGACCTATGGGGAGCATACTTACTTCATCCGCCGGTCCAGGGGGCACATCCCTTCATCCATTGACATCTCCCTCAAGGGTAGCGCCATCGGACTGGGGGCCCAGGAGAATCTTTGCGGGGCGGTGGCCAAGGACGGACGGATGTTCGCAACCCAGTACATCGGGGACGGCGATTCCCTGGGGGTCATCGCCTTCCTGGACGGGGCGGTCCAGCATCTCCGGGAGATGCTGGGGGTAGACAAGGTGCAGGCGGTGGCGGTGGACCTGCACCCCGGTTACGCCAACCGCAAGCTCGGGATCGGCCTGGCCCGCCGGGAAAGGGCCGAGCTGGTGGAGGTCCAGCACCACTGGGCCCACACCGCCGCGCTCATGGTGGACGCTGGAGAGGAGGAGATGGTCGCCCTGACCCTGGACGGCACCGGCTATGGCGACGACGGAGAGGCATGGGGCGGAGAGGTCCTCCGGGCGGACCTGACCTCCTACGACCGAGTGGCCCACCTGCAACCCATCCCCCTCCTGGGCGGGGAGAAGGCGGTCCGCGATCCCCGACGGCTGGTGTTCGCCATGGATGAGCTGGCCGGGCGCCCAGGTGAATATTTCAAGGACGGGGAGGCCGCGGTGCTGCGCAAGATCATCGGCGCCAGCCCTACGACCACCGGCTTCGGCCGCCTGCTGGACGCGCTGTCCTGCCATTTCGAGGTCTGCCAAAAGCGCACCTACGACGGGGAGCCGGCGATGAAGCTGGAAGCAGTGCTGGAAAGAGGGTCTGTGCTCCCGGGGCTGGTAGCAGAGCGGAGGAACGGTACGGTCATGACCATACCCCTGTTCCAGCAGCTGAGGGAGATGAAGGGGGCCCGAGAGGACCTAGCTCTGACCTACGTGGCGGCGGTCCTGGAATCGCTGGTGGAAGCAGCGACGGAGGAGGCTTCCCGGCGGGGGCTGGACGCCATAGGTCTCACCGGTGGAGTGTCCTACAACGGCGTCATCTCATCCCTGACCGAGCGCATGGTGAGGTCCAGAGGGCTGCGCTTCATCTGCCCAGACCGGCTGCCCAACGGGGACGGAGGGATCTCCAGCGGGCAGTGCGCCATCGCTCTTCGCCGTGTCGCCTGAGAGGGTCGGGCAAACGTGAAGATAGTGTAAAAAACGAAGATTACAGGTCGAAAAAGCGACCTGTGGGAAAATTTTAAGGAGAAAGGGTTTCGAGGTCACCGAACGCCGTCGACGAGCAGAGGCAGGGGCTTGTCGAACCACTTGTGCGAACCGATGTCCTTGACGCTCTTGCCCAGGCAGGCACCTTCCTTGGGAGAGGGAGCGATAGCCCACTTGGCGTCCTCGCGCTGCAGCCACAGGGTCGCGCCGGGGAAGCCCTTCTCGGGCACCCACCTCTCGGAGATGACCCGCTCGTCTTCTTCGTCCTGGTACTCCGCAAGGAGATTGGCAACCGTGTTCACGGCCTCGTTCACGTCCTTGTGGTCTTCCTGCACCGTCTGGAGGTCCAGAAGGAACTCGTAGAGCTGCCGAAGGCGAACGCCGTCCTGGACCCGGTAGGGGCCACGGCGGATGTCTTCGAGCAGGGTCTGTGCTGAGTTGCCCATGGCCTGGTACTTCTTGGCCAGAGCAAGGAACTCATCAAAGGTCATGTTCATGCTTTGTCCATCCCTTATCATATTCGCGCCCTGATTTCAGCTACATTCTTTAACTACGTTCTCCCCTGGTTATCAATAACGAGAGCTACGATTACCTCGTGCCAAACTATGAATAACATAAGAATTTTAATTTTATTTAATGAAAATAAATATCTGACCGGAGACCGCATTTCTGGGGGTCGGTGGGGCGGAAGTTTCTATAAACGTGACAAGGGGATACGCCGCCCTGCCGACCCTTACCAGTGGTCTCCGGATTATTTCTGGCGGACAGGAGTGCAGGCGCCCTCGGCGTCCTTGTCCTCCGGCGCGGTGATCAACGTCTTACCCATAGTCCTCCTGACCAGGCGCCCTTCCTCATCGTAATAGGAGGTCACCACCCTGGAGGCATGGGAAGGATCAGAGATCTTGCGACCGAGGGGATCGAACATCTCGACGACCTTCCTCAGTTCCTCTCCTTCCGCCAATCCGTATCCCTTGTCGGCTCCCGGTTATGGCCTGAGGCATATAAAACAACTTGGTCAGGGACCTATCGCAGGACATCCATGAGCACCCTGGCACTGCTCCGCTCGGCGTCTCGGGCGGCGAATACCAGGGTCACCGTGCCCGATGCCGCAAGATTCCTCAATCGCTCCACGGACGGGTTCTCCTTCAACTCCTCGAGGTACCGCTCGCGGAAGGCTTCCCATCTTGCTGGATCGTGCCCATACCACCTCCTCAGTTCGGCGGAGGGGGCGACCTCCCGGCACCAAATATCCACGGCCGCCCGCTCCTTGTTTAGGCCACGGGGCCAAAGCCTCTCCACCAAGACCCGAACGCCGTCGTCGCTGGAAGGAGCCTCGTATGCTCTTTTCATCTGGAGCATGAGTGAGAAACCGATACCCGACATTATCATCGTTTCGATTGCCGTAATATTCCTGCGACCTTCGCCGCAATAAGTTGACTGCAATTGAGGAAAGTATATTAGCCAGACGTAATATCAGGGACTCCATCGGAGAGTAGGAGAAAGGACGATAATGAACACCCTAGTCATTCTTCTGGACGGAGCGGCCGACGAAAAGATACCTGAGCTCAACGGCCGGACACCACTGGAAGCGCTTGACAAGCGGTTCATTGATAGCGTAGCCACCACCGGTGATTTCGGGACCACCGACGGGCGAAGCTATACTCATCTATTCCTCCTCGAGTTCTTCTCCGGTCAGCCGTTGCAGACCCCTCGTGGCCTGGTGGAGGCGGTCGGCCTAGGTGTCCCGGTCGAGGCGCACCAGGTGGCTTACCGGTTCTCTCCGGTCCGCATGAAAGGCGGGGACGTGGAGTGGGTGTACAGGGTGTCCCGAGAGATGGATAAGGGACTCCAGGACGCCATGGTCAGAAACCTCGATGTTCTCGGGGACCTCAACCCTAAGCTTTACTTCTACGAGGATGGCCGGGGAGTAATGACCGTGGACAGCGATCATGTCCAGCAGTTCCCCCTCCCGCCGGCTCCGGTGAACGGTAACGGGGTGGACCTCGGAGAGTTCGAAAAATTCATAACTCGCACGGCCAAGGACCAGGATGGACTGACCATCCTGCCTTGGGGCGGGGGAACGCTCAACGACACTAACCGGCCCAAGCCGCTGCCGTCGGCCAAGGACATGGTCATCATATCCAAGAGCCCGTCCGCGCTGGGCGTGGCCGGTGTACTCAACATGCGCCGCAGGGTGGTGGATAACATGTGGAGCGGTTTCCAGGAGGCTTTCCGCCTGCTGAAGACGTCCGATGTGTTCATGCACGTCGAGGAGACGGACGATATTTCCCATCGGCTCGCACCCGATCAGAAGGTGTCCCTGCTCAGAGAGGTCGACGACCTGCTTATGGAGAACTTCGACCGCATGGTTGGGAGCAGGGTGGCGTTCGTGGTCGACCACGGCACCTCCTCGCTATCGGGCCAACACCTGCGCATGAACGTTCCATACGCCGCAGGCGAGGTTGGGAAGGCGAGCCGCCGGACGGTCCGATTCTGCGAGATCGCGGATAAGCATCGCCCGCTGGGCAGCCTGATGGATGCAATCCTCGACCACTGAACCGCGCCGAGCCATGCGAGGCTCTGGACCATCCCATCAGTAGTTATACTCCAAGAGCATTCGACATGGTTTTATAGGGTCAAGGCATACAGTTGGATGAATAATCCAACTAGCTTATCATGGAGTTGTCGAAATGTCGTTCAAGGTGCCAGAGGACATAACCTTATGCTTGGAGGATGAGCTGGCCAGGAAGTTCCTGGAAAAGATCTGGGGGAAACAGCCGACCTATGCCTGCGTTATAGGCAATACCGAGACGGCCAAGATCCCGGGGCTCTCCGCCGCAGGTGCCAACCCCGAGGCCACCGACTTCACCCCGGCCGCGGATATGGAGCTTCTCTTCTACGGCAAGTGCAAGTGCATCGACGGCGTCCCCGTCACCCCGGACGGTATCCCGACGCCAGGCATCGTGGCCATGTCCGCTCTGAAGCTTGCCCCCATGCCCCTGTTCGTGGTCAACGGTGGACTGAGGGTCAAACCCCACGTCCCCTACTTCGAACTCGACGGGACGCCGGGCGAGGATATCCGGACCGGCCGATCGGTCAAGGACCCTGAGAAGGTATTCGACCGCGCGGTGCTGGCCGGAAAGAACCTGGCCAAGGTAAGTGATTACCTGGTCATAGGTGAGTCCATCCCCGGAGGCACCACCACCGCCCTGGGCGTGCTCACCGCCCTGGGCTACGACGCCAACGGGAAGGTGTCCAGCACCCTGCCCTCCAACCCTCATGACCTGAAGATAAAGGTAGTAGAGGAGGGCCTGAAGGCCAGCGGGATGAGGCGAGAGTCGTTCAAGAAGGACCCCATGGCCGCCATCGAGGCGGTTGGAGACCCCATGATGGCCGCCGCGGCCGGTCTGGCTATCGGCGCAGCGGAAACGGTGCCCGTTCTCCTCGCCGGCGGCACCCAGATGGCTGCCGTGCTGGCGGTGGTCAAGGGGATGGACTACTCCATGCTCAGCAACATCGCCATAGGGACGACGAGGTGGATCGTCAAGGACGGTTCCTCCGACCTTCGCTCCCTGGTATCCCAGATCGGCAAGGTGCCGGTGCTGGCGGCGAACCTCAACTTCTCCATGTCCCGCTACGACGGACTGAAGATCTACGAGACCGGCCTGGTCAAGGAAGGTGTCGGCGCCGGAGGTTCTTCCATCGCGGCCATAGCCCGGAGCGAAGGCAAGATCACCGCCCGTACCATTCTGGACGAGATCGAGAAGAACTACGCCCGCCTGGTCTCCCGGCGGTGAGGTCCGCCGATCCCAGGGGCGGATCGCATTTACATTTCGGTCCGTCCCGACCTCTTACTTTTGCAAGGATCGGCCATGCGCCTCAGCGACGGTGAGGGCGGCCATCCGATGGGGGCGTCTCGGCAATCGAGGCAGCAACGTCGGGCACCACTGCCTCGATGGGATTAAATAACGTATTTTGCCCAATCTTCCTAGCGAGGTGAGTTCACCCCTCCACGTGGTCCACGGCCATTACCCGGGACCAAGGGAGGAATGGGGGATATGAAATGAGCGCGACGACAACGGAGACTACCGCTGAGACGATGGAGATCCCCGCTAAGCTGGTCCTTGACCGAAAGCATCTCTTGCAGGGCGAGAAGGTCGTCTGGGAGAGCAGACCGGCGTGGATCATCGTGATGTTGAGACCCCTGCTGATGATGATCGTGGCCGTCATATTCGCAGCTGTGGTGCTGACCTACAACGGCAGCCTGGTGAATCTGGTGGCCGCCCTAATCCTGGCCGCCCTGCTGACCCCGCTCGATCGGCGCTTCGGGATCCCGGCAGCCATCGCCGGGGTGGCCGTCGCCATACTGGTGTCCCTCGATAGGTCCCTGGCCGCCCTGGTGTTCATCCCTCTGGTGCTGGGGCTGATCCCGCTGTTGACGACCTATATGTACTGGAAGCATACCGCCTTTGCCATCACCGACCGTCGGATCATCAGCCAGTATGGGTTCCTCAGCCTGCTGTACAACGACACGGGCCTCGATCGGGTCCAGAATATCTCACTATCCCAGCCCATGCTGGACCGGCTGTTCGGGTTCGGTGACATCGCCATAGTCACCTCGGGAGAGCTGGGCCACGCCGTGCGACGGCAGCCGGGCATTAGGTTCCACTCCAGCGGCGGAGTGGTTTGGGAGAACGTACCCAAACCCTTCGACGTGCAGCGGATGCTTTCGGGATACGTGTACCAGCCGATGACCCCTCGCCCATCGTGAGATGGGATCGAACGGGCCGCGGCCGAATGGGACGAACAACCCTGGTCCGGCAGGAAGCGATCGCAGGTCGTCGTCCGCCACCTCATGCTGCCCAGGCCCTTGGGCGCTGGACCCCCCGGACCGAGCCGGCTCGCTGAGCGATCTTTCGATTCCAGTATCGTCCGGAACACTCGGCCGAGGATTGCTTCCGAGCGGGGAGGAGCCCACGCTCCAACGCTTGGCGGCCGGCGAAGCTCCCTCTCGGCGAGGTCGCCACGTAGGGGCATATTTATTTTCCACCATCTCCAAATGATACATGATCCGATCATGCCCATCGACCCGGAGCAGTTCGTCCTTCTCCTGATCATAATATTCGACATGATGGCAGTTCTCTACATCGTCTTCTTTGAGCGGAGGAACCCGAGCAACGCGACGGTCTGGGTCCTGGTCCTTGTCCTCCTGCCATTCATAGGCTTCGTCTCCTATCTCGTGTTCGGGCAGCATTATTTCAAACAGAAGAGGTTTGCCATCAAGGCCCAGAAGGACCTGGAGCGGATACGCCAGCTCATCAGGGAACAGAAGACGGTCATCGGCCGGGCTAGGAAGGAAGAGGTGGACGGAGGTGCCGCCTTCCTGCAGCTTGTCGACATGCTGCTGGCCAACAACGGCGCGGTCTACCTGAGGGGGAACGAGGTCAGGTCGTTCGTCACCGGACGGGACAAGTTCGATGCCCTCCTTCAGGCCATCCAGAGGGCCAAGCATCATGTTCATATGGAATATTACATCATCAGGGACGACGAGCTCGGCCGCCAGATCGTCTCCGCCCTCACCGCCAAGGCCAGAGAGGGAGTAGAGGTACGGCTCCTCTACGACGTCCTGGGCAATGACATCCCCAAAGAGGGATACCGGGAACTCATCGAGGCCGGCGGTAAGGTATCGCCGTTCTACAAGACCCTGCTGCCGCCCTCCATTTCCCTGCGGGTTAATTACCACAATCATCGCAAGATCGCGGTCATTGACGGCACGATCGGTTTCGTGGGCGGGTTCAACATCGGGGACGAGTACCTGGGCAAAGGCCCGCTGGGGTTCTGGAGGGATACCGCGGTGGAGATAAGGGGGGAGGGCGCCATGGCCCTGCAGTTCCGCTTCCTCCTCGATTGGCGGTATGCCACCAAGGAGGAGTTGCCCATCGACAGCCCCTACTTCCCGGAGGCGCCAGAGCAGGGCGGGGCCACGGTCCAGATCGTCAGCGGGGGGCCGGATAGCGTGTGGAACCCTATCAAGGAGGAGTACCTCAAGCTCATCACCATCGCCAAGAGGCACATCTATCTCCAGACACCATATTTCATTCCTGACCAGAGCGTACTCGATGCCCTTCGAATAGCAGCGATGTCAGGGGTCGATGTCCGCATCATGTTCCCCTGCAAGCCTGACCACCCCTTCGTGTACTGGGCCTCATACTCGTATGTGGCCGATCTGCTGGACGCTGGGGTCCGGGCGTTCGCTTACAATAATGGGTTCATTCACGCCAAGACCGCCACGGTCGACGATGTCGTCTCCTCCATCGGCACGGCCAACTGGGATATCCGCAGCTTCAGGCTGAACTTCGAGACCAACGCGGTGATCTACGATCCAGAGTTCGCCGTCCGGCAAAGGCAGCATTTCGAGGACGACCTGATGTTATCGACCGAAGTGACTGCGGAGAGGTACCGTAAAAGATCGCTGATCATCAGGCTCAAGGAGGGCATTTCCCGGCTGTTCTCGTCGGTGCTGTAAGATCTACGACGAGAGTGACGCTAACGGGATGTGGACCTGCGGCGCAGGGCCGCTTCCGCCCGTTCGAGGTCGGCCCTGGTGTTGACGTTAAGGGCGAACTCTTCGGCCTCGGTGATCATGTATTCCTGCTCCAGCTCCCTGCCGGTGAGCATCAGGAGACGGTCGACGACCGAGACGCCGCACAGCACCACCCTCCGGCCGCTGACCTCCAGGGAGTAGGTGAGATCCATGCCCAGGGAGTTCATGAGCTCCACCGGCACGGTCACGCAGAATGAGCCGGCCTGGGAACGGGAGGAAGAGGATACCGCCGCGTCGATGCCCTCAGAGGTTAGCAGGGGAAGATCTACCGGGCAAACTAGGACCTTCGGGGACGGAATATGGGACATCGAAAGATTGAGGTCCTCGCAGTAGCCGGTGCCCGGGGTGTCGATGAGCTTCGCTTTCATTTTCTTCAGGTACCTTGCCGTCTCCGGGGCGTGGGGGCTCACCGACACGAAGATATCGTTGACCTCGGAGGCGCCTTCGAATGCCTCCATCACCCGGTCGATCATAGGCCTCCCCAGCACCTTGACCAGGGGCTTCTCTCCCGGGACGTCCTTCAATCGGCTCCCTCGTCCTCCGGCAGTTAATAGAACGGCAACAGGAATATGACCGCCCCCATCATGCCCACCAGCAGGACCGCGGGCTTGGCCAGCTCGTTGGTCGCCCCCATCATGTCCCCGTTCACGCACCCGAAGCTCCGCCGTCCCTGACCGGCCACCGCCACCCCCACCGCCGAACTTGTGATGATCAGAAGGGCGATCAGCACCAGGCCGTAAGGGTTAGACCATGAGTATGCCATTAAAAAGACAACGGTCAGCAGGACGAATGAGAGCACGGCGGAGTACAAGGCATGCCTCTCCGGAGTGTTTCGCACGAACGGGCTGCCCAGGCCCTCCCTCGGCTCGCCCAGAGCGGCCACCGTGACCAGCGCGTTCTTGGCCAGCACCTCCATGGCCAGGGGGAGGAAGAACAGCATCACCGGAATGCTGGACTCGCTGACGAAGGACAGGGAGGCGATCGTCAGCATGGTGAACATGATCCCAAAGCCCACGCCTCCGGCCCCTACTCTGGTGTCCTTCATCGCCGCCAGCTTCTTCTCGTGCGGGCCGGTGGCAATGAGGCCGTCCCCGAGGTCGATCAGGCCGTCAAAGTGCAGGAAGCGGTTGAGGCCGTGGACGACGAGAACGACGAGCACCGCCGACACCAAGCCGTCGAGGGCCTTGGTCAGCAGGAGGAAGAGCCCGCCGGCCACGACACCGTAGAACAGTCCCACGAGGGGGGTGAGCCAGAAATGGCGCGATAGCTCGTCGATATCCTCGCCGGTGATGTTCACCGGGATGACGGTGAACAGGGAGAAGAGCGACTTGACCGCGCCTACGACCCTAATTTATCCTCACCTTCCAACAGCTCGGTATATATGCGGGACATGATGGAACCGATGAGCGAGGCGACGATGTCATCGAGGAACGGGCCGAGGGTCCCCAGGATTCCCGGTTTCTTCTTATCGTACCGCACGTACTCGAAGAGGCCTTTGGTACCCGCGACGTACTCTGCCAGGGCGATGCCCAACAATTCATCGGCCACCAGGTGCACGGGGTCCTGGAGGAATCTTCCCTGGTCCAGGCCGAACATCTCGTCGCGGTTGCCCATCTCCTCCATGTTGATGGCCGCGTAGATCATGGCGTTGACGTTGATGTCCTTCCTCAGCACCACGAGGTGGCGCATGAACATCGCCTTGATGCGCTCGAGGTCCCAGGTCGGGTCGGGGATGTAAAGCTCATAGGCCGCCGCCCACATCTCCTCCGGACCTATCCCTAGTTCGTCGAGGCGGTATCCGAAGTCCTTCGCCTTGCCGTTGTTGCCGTTCCACTTGCGGATCGACTCGGCCACACCCTCGCGGACAGCGCGGGCGACGGCGATGCCGACATCGGTGGCCGGGCCACAGTACTTGTCCCCCTGCCCGATGGGGCAGGCGATGGCCACCGCATCGCTGGTCGTTCCCGTCCCCTTGACCTTCATGTCCCTGAGGGCGGCGGACTTGGCCTCGGTGACGGTGATGAACCCGCCGGCCAGCCCGCAGTCCTGGATCGGCTGGTCCACGATGACAATGATGTTGATGGTACCGGCGACGTGCTTGGGCAATAGATCGATGATCTCCTGCGGAAGCCGCTCCCCGGCGTACACTGCATTGGTCACTCCGGCAGTCACCACGGCGATGGTTTTCTTGCCGTTGAACTCCTCGCGCTTGATCGTGAACACCTTGTCGACATGCGCTGCGGTCATGAATCCCACGCAGTCCTCTGGCAGCGAGTAACGGCGGCGGACCTCCTCCAGGTCGTCCTCCGGCCTGCAGTTGTCATACCCCATCTTCACCTCCAGGATGAACAGCGTATCGGTCTCCGCGAACCCTCCGCCCATGATGGTGGAGCTCAGCACCCTGTACCTGCCGGGAAGGCGGACGATGGCCACCGGTTTCCCGAGATATTCTCCCTTCTCGATCTTGACATCGAACTCGGACATGGTCTCACCACAGCCCCAGCAGCAGGTTCTCGAGGAACAGCTGCACCTGAATGCCTATGAACGTGAACAGGGGAAGGAGGACGATGACGAAAAACAGCACTGCAGTGAGCTTCATCACTTTGATGGTGTCCTTGATAACCATCGGATCAGTGGGCACCTCCCCCTCGCCCATTGAATAGTAGCCGATCTTCTCGAACCTGACTCCCAGTCCACCGGCCACCGCGGCCATCGGCCATCCCTTGTTAGGGCTGGTGGTCTGCCCGTGGTCCCTCTTGGCCGCGCGCCAGGCTCTCCTCCAGTCCTTCCCCAGGATGGCCAGGGCGAGCATGATGAAAGGAACGGACATTCGGGCGACGACATAGTGCATGCAGTCGTCCAGCCGGGCGGCGAACCATCCGACGTTGCGGTGCCTGTCGCTGAGGTAGCCGATCATGCCGTCCTCGGTGTTGGCGACCCTCAGGATGGTCGCTCCGGGGATGCCTGCCAGTCCGAAGTAGAACATCGGCGAGAGGACCGAGTCAACGAGGTTCTCGGAAACGGTCTCCACCGCGCACGAGGTCACGTGGGCCTTGTCCAGCTTATAGACGTCGCGGGAGACGACCATCGCCGCCTTGGCCCGCGCCGCGTCCAGGTCGTCCTTCTGGAGGTCCTCGATCATCGGCGCGGTATGGGTCTCCAGGGCCCGGATAGCGAACAAGGTCTTGAACAGCAACGCGCAGGCCAGAGCCCAGACGATCGACCCCAGGAGGTCACGTACCACTGCCAGCAGCAGAGTGAACGCCAGGACGAAGACGATGATCGGCACCAACCCCACGAGGACGCCCAGTGCCCTCTCCCGTCCCGGACGCCGGGGCTCCTCCCGGCGAACCCTGCCGTCCAGGAAGCCTATCAGCTTGCCCATCCACACAACGGGGTGGAAGCGGTTGGGAGGCTCGCCGACCAGCAGGTCGATAGCCAGGGCCATGACTGGTATGGTGATGGCGTATATCCACGTCTCCATGAACTCACCGACCGTCGATCTCTTCCACGACCAGTTTGAGGGCGCCCAGGAACTCGTCGTCCTTGTCCTGGGTCTTGACGCAGAAGCGGGAGTAGGCGTGGCAGGGCGGACCGAACGAGGAACAATCGCGTACCAGCACGTTGTGGCGCAGCATCGCCTCCCGGAACTGCGGGGAGGTGATCCCCAGTTCCAGCAACGGGTGGAAGAAGAAGTAGGAATCAGGAAGACCGACCTTGGACCCGAAGATGCGGGCGATCTCGGAGCGCATGCGCTCCTTCTCATCCACCAGCATGTTCACCGCCCGACGAACATGAGCCTGCTCTTGAGACATCAGCCTGGTAGCCACCCGCTGCTCCATGGTCCCTAGGTTCCACGACAAACGGGCAGCGTCCATGTACTGGATGACCTCCTTGCTCCCGAACCCATATCCCACCCGGATGCCAGGCATGGCGAAGGACTTGGTAAAAGAGCGGATGATGAAGAGGTTGTCATGGTTCTCGACCTCGCCGACGCAGGAGACATCCCGGTCCCGCTCCGACAGCTCCAGGAGGGTCTCGTCCAGGAAGACCATGACGTCCCGGCGGGCGGCTGCCTGCACAAGTTCCAGTACCTCTCTGCGGGGGAGCATCCTCGCCGTGGGGTTGTTGGGGTTGCATACATATACTGCCCGGGTCCCGGAGATCATCTCGTCGATCATACTGCCGATGTCCAGGCGGAAGGATTCACCCTCCGGTAGGGGAAGGTTCACCAGCTCCGCGCCCATCAGGCGGCAGGCGAAGCCGTACTCGGAGAAGGTGGGATGAGGCATCACCACCCGATCACCTGGGCGCATGAAGACCTCAGGGAACAGACGGATCAGCTCGGCCGAGCCGGCCCCCACTATGATGTTATCCGCCCGCACGTCGTATCTCGAGGAGATCGCCTCCTTAAGCTCCGCACAGCTATCATCCGGGTAATTCTCCAGCTCCCTCGCCGCCTCGGCGATGTACTCCCCCAGCCGCTCCGGCGGCCCCAGGGGATTGACGTTGGAGCTGAAGTCGCGGACCTCCATTTGGCCCCATACATCACCACCGTGGCGGGGACGGGCCATCGCCCGGACCTCCGGCCGGACCCTGTGCTCGATGCTCATTTCCCTTCCTCCTTCCTTCGTGTCCTGCGGGGAATGGCGTAGATATCGTTGCCATCGTCGAAGATCGCGACCTCCACACCGTAGACCTTCTCCACCATCTCCGAGGTGATGACCTCCCTCGGCGTGCCGAAGGCCACGATCTTGCCCTTGGATAGGATCATGACCTTGTCACAGTACTTCGCCAGGAGATTGAGATCGTGGGAAGCGATGACGATGGTCACGCTCCCGCTGAGCATGTCCCGGAGGTGCTCCATGACCTCCAGCTTATATTTGAGATCGAGATGCGCTGACGGCTCATCCACCAGGAGGACATGGGGGCACTGCACCACGGCCTTGGCCAACAGCACCCTCTGGGCCTCACCGGACGAGAGCTCGGAGAAATTGCGGTCCTTGAGATGATAGACGCCGAACCGCTTCATGGCCTCTATGACCATCTCCTCGTCCTCTTTGTTGTCCCACCACAGGCCTTTGGCGAAGGGGTAGCGACCCAGGAAAACAAGGTTTTGCACGGACATGTTGAAGTCCTCGTTGAATTCCGTAGGAACGTTGGCGCAGACCTTGGCGATCTCATCAACCTTCATCTTGTCCAGCTCGCGGCCCTCCATCCATATGGTGCCCACTTCCGGCCTCAGGATGCGGTTCATGAGGCGCATGAGGGTGCTCTTTCCCGAGCCGTTGGGGCCGATCAGGCCGATGAACTCGCCCCTCTTGCCCTCGAACTCCACGCCCTTGAGCACTTCCGACCCGTTGTAACCGAACCGGACGCCCTCGATCTTGATCGAAACCTGAGGATCATCCGCCATATTCCTTACCCCTCTTGATCATGAGATAGATGAAAAACGGCGCACCGATAAGGGAGATTACCGCTCCAACCGGCAGTTCGTCCGGTCTCATGGCCACCCGGGCGAAGATGTCCGCAGCCAGGAGGACCACGGCCCCTAGGACCATGGATGTCGGGAGGAGCAGCCGGTGATCGCCGCCGACGATCATGCGCGAAGTGTGCGGTACGATCAGACCGAGGAAGCCTATGACCCCACAGAACGCTACCGAGATCGCGGTCAGGATGGAGGTCAGCGCGATGATGATGCGTTTGAACAGCTTCACGTCCAGGCCCAGATGCTTGGCGTGCTCGTCACCCAGCAGTATCACGTTCAGCTCCCTGGCATAAAGCAGGAGGATGGCACAGATGATGAGGACCGGCACGATTATCATTAGCGCCTCTATCCAGTCGGTGAATGCGAACGAGCCGTACAGCCAGAACAGCGCTCCGTGGAGCTTGCTGTCCTCGGCGGAGGTGATGATCAGAGTGGTGAAGGACGACAGCGCAATACCAACGATCATACCGCTGAGCACAAAGTTGATGGATTTTCCTCCGGCCGACTCGGCCAGGGCCATGGTTATGAAGAAGGCGGCCAGCGCCCCGATCAGAGCGGCGGCCGGCGTGGCCAGCTCGGCAGCGCTGACGATGGATACTCCTGCCAGGATTGAAAGGATGGCCCCTAGTGCAGCCCCTGAGGATACGCCGGTGATATAGGGATCGACCAGCGGGTTCCGGATGAGGGCCTGCATGACCGCTCCGGAGACCGAGAGCCCTATGCCCACGCCTATGACCGCCACCGAACGGACGACCCTGGACCATACGACCGACTGCTCCCAGTCTCCGGGCTCCGGACCCATGTTAGTGATGATGGCCCACAGGTCCTTCAGCACCGTGGTGAACGATATGTCGACCGCGCCTATCGACCATGACAGAATAAGAAGAAAAAAAAGGAGTGCAAGGCCGATGGCCAGGACTATTAGTAACCTGCCTTTTGTTGCCTGGACCATCGAGCCTTCCATGAATATCCCTGATGTGCTTAATCCCGAGCCACTGCCGCCGCCATCTCAACGGTGGCAGACTGGGATGCAGTCCCGGAGGGGAGATAGTTCGAATAGTCGTCCCCTACGATATTGATCCCAGTTGCATTGTATGGGACCTTGGACGCGAAAGCGTCAGGGTGCAGTATCTCCGCCAACAGCTGGACCGCATCGACCGTCCTAACCGACTGACGGTTGAAGATGCTCTCGGCTTGCCCCGTCAGGTAGTATACCTTATTATTCTTTACCGCGGGACTCTCCTTCCATATGGGATCGGAGTTGAACCAGGCGCTCTTGTTCTCCGGCGTCTCCTGGGAGTACATGATGGTCATTACGATCACATCCGCCGTCGACGCCTTCTGCTTGAGCACCTCCTCAGATGCCATCTTGTAACCGTCCATATCGGCGAACATGTTGTTACCTCCGGCGAGGTTGATGATCTCGCCGATAGCGGTCGAACCGCCCGCGGGCCAGACGTTGGTGAAGCCCTCGTCGGCGTAGGTCACGAACAGGATATTGGGCTTGCTGTCCCCGGACATGGCCCCGGCGATGTTGGCGACCTGAGCCTTCATGTCGTCCACCAGCTTGGTGGCCTCCGACTGCTTGGCGGTGACGTTGCCAATCATCTCGATGTTCTGGTAGACAGTGGCCAGGTCAGACGATTCGTGGATCAGCATGACCGTATAGCCAGATTGGCGAAGCTGTGAGGCCAAATCGATCTGGGCCTGCACACCTTGGCTGAGGATGATCAGATCGGGATTGTAGGAGACGATTTTCTCGAAGTTGGGAGTATAGAAGCCCCCGATGGTGCTGCCATTGTCGCGCAGTGCGGCCACCTCGGCAGGATAATCGCAATAATCCGTGACCGCTACGAGGGAGCCGGCCATGTCCAGCGCGGCGACGATCTCGGAAATGTCCGGGGAACCGGACACTATCCTTTCCGGTACCTTTTCCATGGTCACAGTAGTGCTTGACGCATCGATCACCGACGAGGTCTTCGCCGTGGAGTTGTTGCCGCTAAAGGCGATAGCGGCGGCCACGGCAGCGATGGCCAGAACGGCCACCAATGCAATGGCTATGATCTTTCTCTTGCCGGAATCCAAATTCAATCCTCCTAATATTGGTCAATAAATTGGATGTATCATCCAACTACTACCGAATATTGGACTACGCATATATCCTTTCCTAGAGTTGGATGAATTAGTAAGGCACAGAAAAGAAAGGGAATGATGAAAGGGTTTACAGGTCGACGCGGTGGACCCAGCCGAAGGGATCGGCCCTTTCGCCGGACTGTATGCCGGTGATCTCGTCGAACAGCTTCTGGGCCAGAGGCCCGGTCTGGTTGCCGTTGACGGTCAAAGTCTCGCCCCGGTGATATATCTCTCCGACCGGGGAGATGACGGCGGCGGTGCCGGTGCCGAAGACCTCGGTCATGCTGCCATCCTTGATGGAGGACATGACCTCGTCGATGGCAATGCGGCGCTCCTCCACCTTGATCCCCCAGTGCCTGGCGAGCTGTAGAACGCTGTCCCTGGTAACGCCGGCCAGGATTGTCCCGTGTAGCGGAGGGGTCACCAGGACATTGTCCTTGACGAAGCAGATGTTCATGGTGCCCACCTCGTCGATGTACTTCTCCTCCAGCGCGTCCAGCCACAGCACCTGGGCGAAGCCGCGCTTCTTGGCCTCGTAAGCCGGGAGCAGCGAGGCGGCGTAGTTGGCGGCAGTCTTGGCCTCACCCAGTCCGCCCCGCACGGCCCGGACGAACTCGCCCGAGGTCATCAGGGAGACTGGGTTGAATCCTTCTTTGTAGTAGGCGCCCACCGGCCCGGTGATGATGAAGAAGCTGTACTTCTCGGAGACCCTGACCCCGATGTAGTCCTCGGTGGCGAAGGTGAACGGGCGGATGTACAGAGAGGTCCCCTTCTTGGTGGGGACCCATTTCTGATCAAGCCTCACCAGCGCGTCGACGGCATCGAGGAAGACCTGCTTGTCAACCCGCGGGATGCATAGCCGGTCAGAGGAATGGTGCATCCGCTCGGCATGCTTCTCCGGGCGGAAGACGTTGATGCCCCCCTTGACTGAGCGGAAGGCCTTCAGGCCCTCGAAAACACTCTGCCCGTAGTGCAGGGTGGAGAGCGAAGGCAATACCTCGATCTTGCCGAAGGGGAGGATCTCTGGTTCCTGCCATTCCCCATTCGCATAGTCCATCTGGAACATGTGATCGGAGAACGTCTCTCCGAAGCTCAGATGGTCGAAGTCGACCGTGCCTACTCTGCTCGTCTCAACCTTACGGGTCTTGAATTTCAATTCTATCGCCTGTGTGCCCAACCGTAACACGGACCGCATATTTGAGGATGTCCAAGCGTGGTCGCCGGGGTGGAACGGAGCGAAAAGACAGCGCGAAGAGGGGAAACGGGGGAGCCATAAGGAGGAAACAGCTGCATGGCGGCAGTGGTTGGGAATTCTCCCCCGCTTTTTTATTGACCGCCATCTAATTATATAATCGGACCGAGACCGTTACCAGCGGTGATAGCGAGCGCCTGTAGGCTGATGCCCTACCGCCAGTATTTTTAATGCCAGGACGATGGGGGGGCATGGGCGTCCTTCCCGACCACGAGATCGTTGGCCGTTGCCAGAGCGGTGAACTGAAGATCGACAACTTCTCCGAGGCCTCACTGACCCCCAACGGTTATGACCTGCGCATCGCCGAGGTCTCCTTCCCCGGCAGGGAGATCGTCAGGGAAGGTACGGTGATTATACCTCCTGGAGCCATGTTCTTCGTCTCCACCGTGGAGCGGGTGGAGCTGTCGCCCTCGGTGTGCGCCTCTCTGTGGCTGCGCACCTCGTGGATCAGGAAGGGGCTCCTGGCCGGCCTGGGCAAAGTGGATGCGGGATTCAAAGGCACCCTGACCTTCATGTCCGTGAACGTCTCTGCGGCCCCGGTGGAGGTGCAGGTCGGGGCTCGCTTCGTGCAGATCGTGTTCGAGGCCCTCACCTCGCCGGCCCAGCTTACCTACGGCAAGCGGAGCGGCAACTACCAGGGGCAGAACGGGGTGACCTTAGCACCAATCAACAAGTCCGATGTCGGCGGAAAAGACGCTCATTGAAGGCGAGTAGGTCTTCAGCTCCTCCTGGTGCAGGACGGTGATGAGAACGCCCATGCCCGCGGCCTCGGTAACCATGCGCTCGAGGATCGAATCGATGTCCTCCCTCTCGCATATGGTGTAGAAATGAATGACTCCCCCGAGCTTGAGACGGGTGAGGGCGTCGTGGAAGAAGTCCTTGGCAGAGTGCGGGAGGTTCATGATTATGCGGTCCGCGCACGGCACGTCGAACACCAGCTGGCGAGAGTCTCCTTCGATGGGAATGACATTGGTCACCTTGTTGCGCTTGATGTTCTCCTTCATGTACTCGACGGCGTCGTGGTTGAGGTCCATGGCGTAGACGATCTCCGGGCGGGAATATTTGGAGATCATGATGGAGAACGGTCCGACCCCGGCGAACATATCGACCACGGTCTCGCCCTCACGAACAAGGGAGGCGATTCGCCGGCGCTCGTTGGACAGCCGGGGGTTGAAGTACACCTTGGCAGGATCGATGAGGAGGCGTACGCCGTATTCGGTGTGCACCGTTTCCGTCCGGTCCTCCCCGGCCACGACCTCAAGGTCGCGGACCCTGAGCTCGCCCTTCACCCCGTGGTCCAGGGCTACAGTTCTCAGGCGAGGATAGGTCCGCATGAGCGCGGTGCCTATTTTTCCCGACAGCTCCAGGAGGTCGTCGTCCAGTCGGATGATGGCGACGTCCCCGATGACGTCGAAGGATACCGGAAGCCGGTCTCGCACCTCCGGAGGAACGTCCACAAAGGCCCGGTAGTCGGTCTCTGCGACCTCCCTCTCTACAAGGTCCCTTTCCACCCTCTCGAATCCGAGGTCGGGCGCCTCTCCGGGACGGAGCGGCAGGCAGATGAAGTCCCCCTCCCCCTGTATCCGACGGGAGATGTCCAGCAGGCCGAGCGATAAAAGCTTTTTACGAGTGAACTCAGCTTCCCCTCTCGGTACCTTCAGGCAGATGGTGCGCACGGTGTTGCCAATGGGCGAATTGATATTTGTCGGTTTAGGGATGTCCAGACCAGAGGACATGAGCATTAGGGCGCTGACCGCCCTCCGCAATTGCGATGAGATCTACGCCGAGTTCTACACATCAATGCTGAACGACTCCCAGCCCATGGACATAGAGGCCTTCATTGGAAAGAAGGTCACCATCCTGAAGCGTGCCGATGTGGAGGAGAAGGACATCATCGTATCCGCGGCCAGGAAGAAGAGGGTTGCCTTCATTACCGCCGGTGACCCCATGTCCGCGACCACTCATGTCGACCTGCGTATGCGGGCCATGGAGCAGGGCATCCATACAGACATCATAAATGGGGTCTCGATTTTCATCGCCTGCGCGGCGGCCCTTGGTCTGCAGCCCTACAAATTCGGCCGGGCGGTGACCATCCCCTTCCCCGAGCCTGGTTTCCTGCCCTCCTCGCCGTACGACAACATCCTGGAAAACTTCTCCCGGGGGCTTCACACTCTTATATTATTAGATATAAAGCAGGAGGAGGATCGCTATATGACTGCCCCTATGGCCATGCGCTGGCTGCTGGATGCCGAGGGGCGCCTGGGCAAGGGGCTGGTGCAGGAGCGCTCCCTGTTCTGCGCCGCGGCGCGGGTAGGCTCGGAGCGGCAAGCTCTGTTCGCCGGCTATCCGGACGAGGTGGTCAATGTCGATCTCGGCCCCCCGCTCCACTGCATGGTCATGCCCGGCCGCCTCCACTTCATGGAAGCCCAGGCCCTTGTCGCCTTCGCCAACGCTCCCAAGGACATCCTGGACGAAGGCTCAGGGAGCAAAGCCCAGAAGTAGCATCAACCTAAGCCCATCGCCCATCTTGTGGTCCGAGCGCCCCGCGTATCTGACTCGAGCGTTGGGCAGACGGTAGAGAAGGCGGTCGAGCACACCCTTCATAATGAACTGGTCAACCTCCCTCCCGATGACCACAACTATGGCTAGCGTCACCTTGTCCAGCGGCCGATCGAACCACGGAGAGGTGAGGGCATCGACGACCACCTGCTCCTCCCGGTTCATCCCCGTCCCCTCCCCTATCCCCAAGCGAAGCTCGTGGACATTGAGCAGGTCTTCCCTCAGGGCAGTGAGGTCGTCGCGGGTGATGACCTGGGCCAGCTCGGTGGCGGGGAACATCATGATGTTGTCCATGACCTTGAAGGCCTGACGAAGGGGCAGGTTCGGGGTGAGCTTCAAGAGACCGTCGTTGGGATAGGTTATGGTGGCGTGGGCCGCCTCGATGACTTCCGGCAGCGCCTTTCTCGCCGTTTCCTTGCGACCGCTGCCCTCCACCGAGAATGGAAGGGCCGCGGAGACCACTACCAGGTTGCTGCACCGCCGCCCGAAATGAGCCATGCCCGGAGTGAGGTGGGAGCCAGTCTCCCCTCCTAACCCAGTGAAGAGGAAGAGCATGTCACTCTCCCCCAATGCATCCTTGACCCCCCGCACGGCCTCGCTGTCGGCAGCGCTGAGCAGGCCAGGGGAGATCGAACGGACGAACCGAATGCCCTCGTCGCTGAGGACCACCTTGCGATGATGAGGGCGGGAGACAAAGGTGTCCCGGTTATTGCACAGGGCGACGGCGTCAAACTCGCAGCTGGCAATGGCATTACATCCAGCTCCGCCGATGCCCACGGCCTTGAGCCTCGGGCGGACCTTGCCCGGTCCCAGGCCCAGGGGGATCACCTCACGCGCCATTCGATGGATTATCCGGAGGCCGGACATAAATCTTCCCTGCTAAATTTCGATGATGTGATAATAACCCAGAATAGTGAACTCGGCTGTCGAATATTCTATCATTATCGAGAAAGATAGAACTGGTCGATTCGATTTATTGGAAATTAATATATATGTCCTCTTCTAAAACACTACAGTGCCTAGGAAAGCAGGGCAGGTCCCTTAAGACCTAGGTACAAAGGGGGGTAAAAGAGAAGATGTACACGGCCGATGGGAGGTTTCCGCTTTCAACCGAGATAGCGGTCATCATCCCGGCTTTCAACGAGGAGCTGACCATCGGGTCGGTGGTCCTGAGAGCCAAGATGTTCTCGGATAACGTGATCGTGGTCGACGACGGCTCGTCCGATCGAACCTCCGAGACCGCCGCAATGGCTGGCGCGAAGGTACTGAGATTGGAGAAGAACAGCGGCAAGGCCGCCGCGGTGATGAAAGGGTTCGCCGAGTTGGAGACCATCGAGTACTCGGTCGCGGTTATGATCGATGCCGACGGACAGCACTATCCTGAGGACATCCCCAACGTCATCGCGCCCATCATAACCGATGAGGCCGACCTGGTCATCGGCTCCCGGTTCATGGATGGCACCGCCAAGGTGCCCATGTACCGGAGGGTGGGGCAGAAGGTCCTCGACCGGTTCACCAACCTGGGGACAGGGCAGGAGATAAGCGATACCCAGTCCGGCTTCCGGGCCATGAGCAAGAAAGGAGTCCAGAACATGGACTTCCGGTCCTCAGGCTACAGCATCGAGTCGGCCATGATCATGCACTTCGTGGCCCGGGGGCTGAGGATCAGGGAGGTGCCCATCAACGTCAGCTATGACGTCCCGAACAAGCACAAGAAGAACCCCCTGTCCATGGGTGTCGGCCTCATCAACAGCCTGATCCTGGAGATCGGACAGAGGCGGCCGCTGCTCTTCTTCGGGCTCCCGGGAGCAATCATGGGCTTGGCCGGAGTAGGATTGGGCATGGCGCTCCTCACCGGTTCAGCCCCGTTCGGATGGTCGTGGCAGCTGACCTCGACGTTGGCGCAGTCCCTGGTCTACCTGGGAGCGCTCATGGCCGTCGCCGGTCTGTCGCTGAGCTCACTCTCGAAGATCATCCGCAATCAGAATGGTATCCGATCGGAGAGGTCCGATCTTGCGCAGATGGAGGTGGTAAGAGTAGAAACGGTGAAGCGATGACCGCAGCGGACCGAGAGCCGTTAAGTGAGCGCTCTCGGTTCTAAGTAAAAGATAATAAAAAATATATAGACTTTGATACAAAGCTCTCAGTTACGAGATTCGCGGAAACAAATAAGGGGCAAACACTTTCCAAAATTAGAAAAAACAGACAAGAACAAAGCTAGATCAAGGGGGGTAAATAAAATGAAGGTTTGCGTAATGGGGCTAGGGTACATTGGGTTCCCGACTGCCTTACTGCTGGCCGAGGCCGGCAACGAAGTGATAGGCGTGGATGTCAACCAAGCGGTCGTCGAGCGGTTGAACCGGGGGGCTATCTCGGATGAGGAGCCCCTTATGCTCAACCTGTACAAGAGGGCCGCTGAGAGGTTCCACGCTCAGACCGAGGTCCCCGAGGCGGACGCGTACATCATCTGCGTGCCCACCCCGCTGGCGAAGGACATGCACGTGGCCGGCCTGGAGTACGTCAAGAGCGCGGCGACCATGGTCGCCTCCAAGCTCCGGGAGGGGAACCTTGTGGTTCTGGAATCCACCGTCCCGCCGGGAACGACTGCCAAACTGGTCGTGCCGATCCTCAAGAGCAGCGGATTAAGTGCGGACCAGTTCTATGCTGCTTACTGTTCGGAAAGGGCCATACCGGGCAACGTGGTCTATGAGATGACGCACAACGACCGCATCATTGGAGGCAAGGACTGGCAGTCCGCGTCCAAGGCCAAGGACCTCTATGCCTCGTTCGTCAAGGGCACGCTGCACCTCACCGACCTCACCACCGCCGAGTTCATCAAGCTCATGGAGAACACCTACCGGGATGTCAACATCGCCCTGGCCAACGAGTTCGCCAAGGTCGCCGAGGACAACAACATCAACATCTGGGAAGCGAGAGAGTTTGCCAACAAGCACCCCCGGGTGAACATTGCCAAGCCCGGCCCCGGCGTGGGCGGCCACTGCATCGCGGTCGACCCCTGGTTCCTCGCTGATAACTCCATGAACTGCCAGCTGATCAAGACCGCCAGGGACATCAACGACAGCATGCCCAACTATGTCATCAGGACGATCAAAAGCATGCTCAAGGACGTGGAGAACCCCACCATCACCCTGCTCGGGGTGGCCTACAAGGGCAACGTTTCCGACTCCAGGGAGACCCCGGCCCACCGCATCATCAAGCTGGCGGAGAACGAGGGCATCACCGTCCGGTGCCACGACCCCCTGGTCAAGCGCTTCGACGTCGAGCTGGAATCGCTTAACGAGGCGAGCAACAACAGCGACTGCCTTGTCCTGGTGACGGACCACGATTGCTTCAAGACCATCAACCCGTACCACCTGAACATGCGCAACAAGAACCTGCTGGACACCCGGAACTGCCTGGACCCCGATGCGTGGGTGGGTGCCGGATACACCGTCAAGGTCCTTGGCAACGCGGAGATCCTCAAGCCGACGGCGGACGTGGAGCCGACCCAGATCAAGGTCAAGGACCTGGCGGCCCAAAGGATCTAAGAGGAGGACGGAGCATGGACATCTGGGTAGACATCATCAACCCGTCGCACGCCCTCTTCTTCAACGTCGTGCTGAAGGACCTCCGCGACGAGAGGTTCCAGGTCACGATCAGAGAGCGGGCGGAGACCGTCGAGCTGACGAAGATGCTCGGCATCGAAGGAAGGGTAATCGGCGCGGACCACCGCAACGGGGTGAAGAAGTCGCTGGGCATGGTGAGCCGGACCCTAGCGCTGTGGACCTCGGTAGAGGACTTCGACGCCGCCCTGTCGTTCGAGAACGGCATGAGCGTCATGGTCTCCAAGATGAAGGGCGGGAGGTCGGTGCTGCTGTGCGACAACGATCTCAAGTTCTTCCAGAAGAAGTCCATGCTCCAGTATATGGAAACCGGGGTGAAGGACCTGGCCGACAAGGTCATCATTCCTCAGGCCTGCTACGATGCGTTCGCTTCCCACATGAGCGGCCATGGGCTGTATGCCTATGACGGCTACAAGGAGGACGTGTACATCGCCGACTTCGCCCCGAACCCCCATTTCACCGACCAGCTGCCGTTCGACAACTACGTCGTCATCCGGCCTGAAGCTCTGGCGTCGTTCTATGTCCTGGAGAACAGGACCCTAGTCCCCGACCTGGTGCGCATGTTCCGGGCCAACGGCATCAACGTCGTGTACCTGCCCCGGGATAAGGGAGACGCCGAATACGCCGCCGGGCTGGACGCATATATCCCGAAGCACGCCCTCAACGGCCTGGACCTGTGCTATCACGCCGATGCGGTCCTCACCGGCTCGGGGACGATGGCCAGGGAGGCGGCGTGCATGGGCAAGCCCTCGGTGTCCTTCTTCCCCGGGGAATGCCTGTTGTCCGTCGACAGGGAGCTGATCGAGAGCGGCAAGATGTTCCATTCCCGTGACCCAAAGGCCATATTCCAGCACGTCATGTCGAGCATCGATGGGAACCGAAGGGCGGACTTCAGCCGGAGCAGGAAGGTCAAAACCGAGGTCATCAGGCTCATCCGGGAAGCCTGCGGGAGCTGACCCCGACGAGCTTGGAGCGCTGAAGGGCTCCCTCCAACGCCTCGAAACATACGTTCGCTCCCTGGATTACCGGGGAGCAGATCCCTATGACGCATTGAACTCCCCCCTGCTGGGCTCGCTACCTGGGAAGCTTCCCAAGGTAGCGATGACCCAGTTTTTTGTTTATTCCCCGGTGGATCTTCGCCGCGTTTTCAAGGTCAGGATGAGCAGGAACCCCAAAGCGGTCGGGCTCTTTCTTAGCGCCTACTGCGACATGCGTCGGGCGGGCATTGTCGATGAGAGGGCATTCACATCAGTCACCGACGACCTGGTGAACAGCCTCCTGGAGTCCCGGTCCCCCGGCTATCACGGCAATTGCTGGGGGTTCAACTTCGACTGGCAGGATATAACCCGCTTCTCCAAGGCCGGACTGCCCACGATCGTGATCTCGTCATTCGTGGGCAACGCGCTCCTGGACCTCCACGCCCTGACCGAACGAAAGGATCATCTGGACCTCGCATCCGGGGTGGCGGACTTCATCCTGCAGGATCTCAGCGTGCATGAGGACGGAGACGGCATATGCTACAGCTACACCCCGATCGACCACCACGTGGTCCACAACGCCAGCATGCTGGGCGCAGCGTTCATGGCCCGGCTCGGCTCGCTGACCGGCCGTCGGGATCTCGTGGAGCGGGCGGCCCGGGCGGTGGACTTTACCGTGGCCAAGCAGGAGGAGGATGGCTCGTGGGCCTACAGCATAGACCCGGCCACCGGGAGCAAGAGGATGCAGATCGACTTCCATCAGGGGTTTGTCCTCGATTCCCTGCTGGAATTCATCGACCGCTCCGGACGGAACGACGCCAAGTATAGGGACGCGCTGCACCGGGGAGCTGACTTCTATCGGGAGAGGCAGTTCGATCCGTCCGGGCGGGCCCTATGGCGCCTGCCCCAGAGCTGGCCGGCCGACATCCACCACCAGGCCCAGGGCATCATTACCTTCGCCAAGCTCGCTGACCGCGATCCCCTGGCGCTCGGCACCTCGCGAAGAATCGCCCAGTGGACGGTCGAGAACATGCAGGACCCCTCCGGATATTTCTACCATCAGAGGCATGAGCGGTTCGTCAACCGCATCCCCTACATGCGGTGGGGGCAGGCGTGGATGATGCTTGCCCTGGCCAAGCATATCGCCGCTTCGGTCCGGAGCGATGGGGGGTGAACGTCGTTTCCTGAAAGGGAGACTGGTTTCTATTCCATAATGTATATATATAAAAACATCCACTTTCAATAACGTGACCTCCGAGGATATCCTTCTTAACGCCACCGGCAATCTTTCGGCCCTATTCGACTGGGGAGTGGATGCCAAGGTCGAATTCGCGATAGTGACCGTCGTACTGGCGGGACTGCTGTTCGCCAAGGAGATCGTCACCACCTCCAAGGTCGGCAGCAAGACGTTGTCCCGAGCCCTTAGCATCGCCATCCTACCATTGCTGATCCTTTTCGTGATCAATCTGGCAGTGGTCTTTCTACCGTAGGTGGCTAGCATCGGCAAACGGTAAATGGTCGGTGGGTCATTGACCCTCCCGTCGTAACAGGGAGGGTTCACATGCATATCGGTCGGGTCGTCGGCAACAGCGTCATGGAGACGCGCTTCAGGATGAACTTCGGGGAACCGCTGCAGGTCGGCGAGATGCTGGTCGTAGAGAACGAGACCTCCCCGGACCGGTACCTTATTCGGGTCATGGACATCGAGCACGGGGCTGATTCCGACCAGAAGGATTGGATGGAGACCTTTGCCGGGCAGGTGCTGAGGGGCGACGCAATCAACATGGACTATGATGTGGAGCGGGTCCGGCCGCAGCTGTTCTGCGCCGGGGTGTCCATTCCCCTGGGGTGCATCGGGTCGACCTTCCGCAAGACCAAGACGATACCCAACCACTTCGCCAAGGTCCGCCGGACGGATATCCAGGACTATGAATTCCTCAAGAACTGGCTTGGAGATATTCAGGTCGGGAACCTCCGCTCCGGGGACCAGGTGCTCGATTTCCCGGTCGGCATCACCGGGCAGGCGATACCGCACCACATCGGCATCTTCGCCACCACTGGCATGGGCAAGAGCAACCTGATGAAGAACCTCGCCCTTTCGTGCATGAGCCTTCGCAAGTACGGATTCCTCATCCTCGACCCCCATGGCGAGTACTATGACGGGGGGGAGGCCAAGAAGCGAGGCCTCAAGCATGCCGGCCGACCTGACGCCCTGGTGGTGTTCTCCTCCCGGAAGCTGGACGGCCCGTTCAACAGCCTACGCCTGGCCGCCTCGGAGATCGAGATCTCCGACCTGCAGAACCTCTACGACTTCTCCGAACCCCAGAAGGAGTGCATGCAGTCTGCCCAGTACCGCTACGGGGACAACTGGCTGGTGGAGCTTAACGACCGGCCGGTGGGCACGATAAGCAAGGACCTGGGGGAGAACAAGTACCACGAGGGCACCATCAACGTCATCAAGCGCCGCCTGGAGAACCTATTTCGTCTGGACCTCATAACCAGGGATCCCAAGTTATCTGTCACGAATAACATCATCGACGCCCTGCACGACGGCAAGGTCGTCCTGGCGGACACCTCCAACATGTACGAGGAGGAGGAACTGCTCGTTTCCACCGTACTCTCGCGCGCCATCTTCGAGCGCAACAAGGAGCTGTACGCCGACAAGGACCGGTTCGACCGACTTCCCCCGGTGCTCATCGCCCTGGAGGAGGCGCAGAGGGTGCTCACCGAGGCCAAGGGCAGCATTTTCGCCCAGATCGCCCGCGAGGGCCGTAAGTTCAAGACCGGATTGTGTGCAGTATCGCAGCAGCCCAAGCTCATCGACACTGAGATCATCTCTCAGTTCAACACCCTCTTCGTGCTCGGCCTCGCCGATCGCAAGGACCGGGAGATCCTCAAGAACTCCGCCAAGCAGGACATCTCCCAGCTGGAGAACGAGATTCAGATGCTGATGCCGGGGGAGGCCCTCATCGCTTCGCCATTCACCCCCTTCGCGGTCCCGGTGAAGATCCACCTGTACGAGGAGTACCTGGAGAAAGAGCTGGCAAGGGCACCGTTGAAGAGCACCTCTAGGACGACTCCAGATCGAGGCTTCTACTGAGCTGCTTCACCGGCGAGGGGGTGCATCTCCCCATGGTAACTTATGCCTCCCCCTCCGCCTCCCTGCCGCGGCGGCAGCCCCTCGGGATCCGCCACCCTCAGCAGCCTTGCGGAGTTGAGGACAACCAGCACCGAGCCCACGTTGTGCACTAGGGCTCCGACCACAGGATCCAGCAGGCCGATGGCCGCCAGTATCATCGCCGCGAGGTTCAGGGTCATGGCCGCCAGGATGTTCATGTGAATGGTCCTCAGGACCTTTCGGGATAGTTCTAGGAGATACGGCAGGCGGCGGAGGTCATCGTTCATGAGGACCACATCCGCGACGCTCACCGATATGTCGCTGCCCATCCCGCCCATGGCCACCCCGACGTTGGCCCCTTTCAGCGCTGCCGCGTCATTGATCCCGTCGCCGACCATGCAGACGTTCTCCTCATCCCTCGCCGCGACGATGAGCGCCATCTTGTCCTGGGGGAGCAAGCCCGCCCTCATCTCTGGGATGCCGGCCGCGCCGGCCATGCAGGATGCTGCTCCGGCGTTGTCCCCGGTGAGCAGCATCGTCCTCAGGCCAAGCCCGTGGATCCGTTCGATCGTCCTCCTGGCATCATCGCGCAGGGTGTCTGACAAGGCGAGCATGCCGATGATCTTGCTGTCCGTCGAGACGAACACGGTCGCCCGCCCCCTTGCCCGGTGCTGCCGTGCCGAGGCTTCCAGGTCTTTCGGGACCTCCATGCCCGTCTCAGCCATCATCTCTGCATTGCCCACCTGTACGGTCCGACCTTCCGAGCGGGCAACGATACCCCTTCCGGGCACCACTCTGAGGTCTTCCATGCTCGGAAGGGGCAGGCGGCGGGATCGCGCGTGACAGATGATCGCTCGTCCCACCGGATGCTCTGAGCGGCTCTCCGCCCCGGCGACCAGGGCCAGAAGATCGTCGGCAGCCATAGGAGCGCATGCTTCCACCGAGATGACCTCCAGCATGCCGTTGGTGAGCGTTCCGGTCTTGTCTATGAACACCCGGTCCACCTTGGCCAAGCGCTCCATGGCATCACCGGAGCGCACCAGGATGCCGAACTTGGTGGCATTGCCGATCCCGGCCATCATCGCCGTGGGGGTGGCGAGAACCAGGGCACAGGGGCAGAATACCACCAGCACCGTCACCGCCCGGACAGCGGCTCCGGTGAGCGAATAGGTCAGGACGGCCGAGATCAGGGCGGCGATCACGATCCAGGTCGCCCAGCGGTCGGCTGCCCGGACCACCTCGGCCTTGCCCACATCGGCCGACCTCACCATCTCGATGACCTTGCTCAACGAGCTGTCCTCGTTCGCCTTGGTAGCCCTCATGTCGAAGGTCCCGAACTGGTTGACCGTACCGCTGAACACCTCGTCCGCCTCATCCTTGTCCACGGGCAAGGACTCTCCGGTAAGGACGGATTGGTCTACCGACGTCCTGCCCCGGATGATCGTTCCGTCCACAGGTATCCTCTCTCCAGGCAGCACGCGGACAATGACCCCGACGCCCACTTCCTCGGCCGGGATGATGCTCTCACTCCCGTCCTCGCCGACCACCCGGGCCGTGGCCGGCTTGAGCTCCATGAGCCTAGTGATGCCTTCCTCGGCCTTCCTGGCGGTGCGGTCCTCGAAGATCGTACCGATGGTCATTATGATCGAGATCTCCGCTGCGGCAAACGGCTCCCCGATGAGAACCGCACCGACCAGGGCTATGGAAACGAGCACGTCGGCCCGGATATCAAGCCGGGTCACCACCCCACGGGCCGCCCCGATGACTATCGGCAGGCCGCACGCCAGAATAGCCGACAGCATGAGCACATCGGACAGGAGCGGAGCGCTGCCGGCGAGTAACAGGCTTGCGACCAGTGCGATGATGGATGCCACCACTCGCACCGCATCTCCCTCGCTTCCGAGGATCCAGCTTACGCCCTTACCGATGTTCTCATCCTCCGATCGCCCATAGTTACCGCTTCCTTCGATGATGGATTGATAGCCCATAGCTTACGCTGAGCAATATGGTCCGTGGCAACGCTCCCATGGTGAAGTAATGAACGGAGAGGGGGCCTCAAGTCCTTCGTCAGTTCATTCGAGAGAACTGTTCGATGGTCGCTGCCAGCTCTTTCATGGTCCTTTCAGCCTCGCCCTTCTCTATGCCTTCCACGATGCAGTGCTGCAGGTGGCCTTCCAATATCAGCTGTCCGATCTTCTGGAGGGCGGCCTTGGCGGCACCAATCTGGATCAATATCTGGTCGCACGGGACGTCCTTGCCGACCATCTCGTGGATCCCGCGGACCTGACCCTCAACACGCTTTAGCCGAGCCTGAACAGCCGGGACGTCCATACACTCCTTCAAGATGTCACCTCGCTCCCATATACCCCATACCCCGATACCGTATATTAGGCTAACGTAGCCTTCATGGAAAAGGCACGAAGGGCCTGCCGTCGAAGGATGCCCCTGCCCACACCTTTTCACCACGACATGTGAACGCTGGCCCCGTCCAGCGACCGCGGTCCGGAAGCATTGGCCCTCATGGGGACGGTCGTCCCGCAATCGGCGGGACGCTCTCAGAATGGGGGTGGCAGAAGGAAATGTAAAGAAGGGGCTTTGTCATGGGGAATCGGAGCGGCATGCCTTATCCCTGGAGGAGTGAGTAGCTGAGGATCGTCCATGTCGCGGACACCCATCTCGGATTCTCCGCGTACCGCAGGGTGTGCGAGGACGACGGCCCTTATCGGGGCTTGAACCAGCGGGAGGTCGACACCTACCGTTCGTTCGAGACGTTCGTGGACCGCGTACTGGACCTCCGTCCGGACGCGGTGCTGCACAGCGGCGATCTCTTCGACACCGTCCGCCCGTCCAACCGTGCGCTGAGCTTCGCCCTCGAGCAGCTGGTCCGCCTGTCCGAGGCGGGCATCCCCACGGTCATCATCGCCGGGAACCATTCTACCCCAAGGCTGAGGGAGACGGGCAGCGCCTTCCGGCTGTTCGAGCACCTTGACCACATCTATCCCGTATACCGGGGAGCGTATGAGCGCATCGTCATCGGCGACCTCACGGTGCACGCAGTCCCCCACTCCGAAGGAGAGGGGTTCAAGGAGCAGTTGCCGCTCATCGAGCGGTGCCCGGATACGAGATACAATGTGGCCATGCTGCACGCCGGGATCGTGGGCTTCAGCGAGTTCCGGATGAACGAATTCAATGAGCAGCTGGTGGAGAGTTGCTTCTTGAAGGAAGACCTCGACTACATCGCCCTCGGCCACTATCACCAGCGGTACGATGTCACGCGTAACGCGTCCTACGCCGGCTCGACCGAGCACTTCTCCTTCGCCGAGGCCGGCCAACCCAAGGGCTTCGTCCACCTCGACCTGAGCTCCGGGAGGAGGGAGTTCATCGAGCTGCCGGTGCGGCCGATGGTGGACCTCGGCCCGGTGGATGCCCACGACCTGGACCCCGCGTCCCTGAGGGCGCAGCTGGAGTCGCTGCTGGCCCGGGACCTCGAGGGCAAGATCGTCCGCCTGGTGGTTAAGCGCGTGCCCCGCACGTCCTACGTCACGGTGGACTTCAAGCGGCTCCGGGAGCTGGCGTCTAGGGCGGTGCACTTCGAGCCGAAGTTCGAGGTGGTGCAGGATAACATCTCGGTCCAATCCGGCTCGGCCACCCTGAGCTCGCTGGAGGAGGAGTTCGTTCACTTCCTTGATCGCTATCCCATCGGTAACGTGAACAAGGACGCCCTCAAATTGCAAGGTCTGGACTATCTTAAAAGGGGGCTGGAAGGATCAGGCTGAGGTACCTCGAGCTGCATAACTACCGGCGGTTCCGGGAGGCCCGTATCGAGTTCCCTGACGGCATCATCGGCATAATGGGCCCCAACGGCGCGGGGAAGAGCACGCTGATAGAGGCGATCGCTTGGGCTTTGTACGGCAACAAGAGCGAGTCCCGCAACGGCAGGGAAGGGATTAAGCGCAGCGGGGCCGGTGCCCACGAGGAGTGCTCAGTAGAGCTGGAGTTCGAGCTGGGAGGGATCCAGTATCGCTTGCGGCGCAGCCTGAAGGGCAAGGACCTGAAAGCTGAGGCCGAGCTCACCGCCGGCGGGGGCATCATCGCCAAGAGCGAGCGGGCCGTCAGCCAGAAGGTCGAAGAGATCCTGGGCATGGACCATCAGGCCTTCTTCATCTCGGTCTTCGCCAGGCAGAAGGACCTCTCCGCGCTATCGGTGCTGACCCCTGGTGAGCGCAAGAAGCTCATCATGCGCATGCTGCAGCTGGACGTCCTGCAGGAGGTGCTGGACAGCATCCGACGGGACGGCAAGGATGGAAGGCTGCTGCTGCAGTCCCACAACGAGAGGCTGCTGACCCCCGACCGCCGGAGCAGAAAGGAGGTGCTGACCGAGGAGATCGGGCAGCTGGAGGTCAGCGTCGCCGATTTGAGAGCCGGACTGGAAGATGCCAACGCCCTGACCGCGACCAGGGTCAAAGAGCTGGAGGCGGCCAGGGGGCGGAGGGAGTGGACCGCGCTCAAGGAGGAGGACTACCGCCGGGTCGAGCGCCGGGTGCTGGAGAAACGCAAGGAGATCGAGGAGGTCCAGCGCACCGCGGCGATGACCGAGCGGGATCTGAGGGCCCTGCGGGACCGCCTGGCCTCACTGCCCGACCTGGAAGCTCGGGAGCGGGAGCTGGAGGAGGCGATGGCGACGAGGGAGGGCATGGAGGCGGAGCAAGCCCGCTTCGAACAGCGGAAGGGCGCCGCCCAGAACCTCAACCGGGTCCGGGAGGAGGTTCGGCGCACCGGCGAGACGTTGGCCAGTGCTAGCGAGGAGCTCGCTAAGCTCAGGGACGCCCAGGAGAGCCTGGACCGGGTGACCGCGAACCTCGAGGAGGTCGAGGGCGAGGTCATGGCCTGCCGGGAACGGACCGGCATCACCGGCACGGAGATCGCCCGACTCAGGAAGGAGGCTGCCGGCCTGGCGGCAAAAACCTCGGAGATTTCCAGTCTGGGGCCAGAGAGCTCCTGCCCGACCTGCGGGCGTCAGCTGGGAGACCATCACCATCACCTGCTGTCCAAGCTCGGCGAGGAGGGGAACGAGCTGTCAAGGCGAGCCGATGAGCTGGAGGAGGAGCATCGCTCGACAAAGGCAAAGCTGGACCTGGCGGTCCGGCGCAAGGGCGCCCTGGAGGCACGCAAGAGGGCGCTGGGAGAGAGGGTCATCGAACACGGGCGGCTGTCAGCGACAGTGGAGACGCTGCAGCAACGATCGGCCGCGTTGGAGCATGAGCTTCAGGAAGCGCAAGCGGTGCTGGACGGCATCGGCGAGGTGACCTTCGACCAGCGGACCTATCGCGAGGTCAAGGACCGCATCACCTCGCTCCGTCCCCTGGCCGAGAGATGCAAGGTCCTGCGCGGGGAGGGGGCCCGACTCCCTCAGCTGGAGGCAAGGTTCGAGGATATCACTCACTCCCTGGCCTCCAAGGGCGCGGAACTTGATAGGGCCAAAGCTGAGCTCGCTGCGGTCGGATACACCGAGGGCGATCTCAAGGCGGCGTCGGAAGCATACGACCGCGCTTTCCATGCCCGCGAGGCCGCCTACACTGAGGTCTCCCGCCGGGCCTCCGCGCTGGAGCTGGCCACTGCCAGGGTGGCAGACCGAAAGAGTGCGCTGGAGGAGGTGGCGGCGATGGAGAGGGAGATCGCCGAGCGGGCTGGGGCGGTGGAGCGCCTGGCTACGTTGGAGAAGGTCATGGCCGACTTCAAGCAGAACGTGATGGAGCGGGTCGTGCCCACGCTGTCCGAGGTATCGTCCCAGCTCTTCACGGACCTGACCGACTCGAGGTACGGAGGGATCGAGCTGAACGAGGACTATGAGATGCAGATCTACGACGGACGAGACAAGTATCCTCTCTCCCGGTTCTCCGGCGGGGAGAGCGATCTCGCCAACTTGAGCTTGAGATTAGCCATCTCCCGGGTGCTCGCCGACCGCTCGGGCAATGACATCAACTTCCTCATCCTGGACGAGATCTTCGGCTCCCAGGACCAGGTGCGAAAAAGGAACATCATGGCCACCCTCAACCGGCTGGAGGGACAGTTCCATCAGATGATTATCATCAGCCACATCGACGATACCAAGGACCTCATGAGCAACGTTATAACTATCAAAGAGCTGGAGGACGGCACCAGCACCGTCGAGATGTAAGAAAAGAAAATCGAGGGGCGGTCACAACCGCCCGATGATCTCCTGGCGTTTCTTCTGGTACTCCTCTTCGGTGACGAGGTTCTTGTCCCGCATCTCCTTGAGCTTGGCCAGGCGGTCAGCGATCTCCCCCGAGGGGGCCGGAGCGGGGGCGGCAACGGGGGCCGGGGCATACTGCTGGACGTACTGGACCTGCGGCTTGGTGGCCCGGAAAATTATGCTCTCGGCGGTCTTGCGAACATCGAAGGGCTTGGGTACGTTCTCCCACATGATCGCTCCCCCCGTCCTCATCTTGGCATCCTCGACGTCGCTCTTGATGCCACCCATCTCTCCGGAGGTGGCGAACATCACGTCGCCATAGCCGAGGATGCGCTCGATGAAGGGCTGGGACACCGAGACATTCTGTATGCGGTCGATCTGGGTGTCAACGAACATGAGGCTGAAGATCCCGGTCTGGGTCATGATGCGGCGGTCGGAGATGGCAAAGTAGGTGTGGGACCACACCATGTAATCGATGATCAGGGCTACCAGCCCGATGATCGCCGGGACGAAGTACAGCAGAGGGGTGACCCCGAAGTTCAGCGCCACGATGAGGATGACGATAACGGCCACCAGCCCCTCCCCCAAGCCCCACCGGCGGTGGAGGATGAACATGCTGAGGGCGAGGACCGCCATTATCAATATGGCGATGTACGACCCCAGGTCAGAGACGTCAATATCGATCCCGTCCTGGATGACCGCCAGCAGGGCAAAGATGCCACCGAAGACGGCCAGAAGGAGGGAACGCAGGAAGTATGCGATGATCGAAGGCCTTCCCTCCCACAGTATCTGCTCGCCCGATACCAAGCGCTTGGTCGAGAACCTGCTCCTGCTAACTCTGGTATGCTGGAAATCGTTCATGCTCATCCCATCCACACTATCTAAGGGCGAATAGATTCAAACGGATTTATAGATGTCAGTCCTTCCAGATGGCGTCCAGGTCCACCTGCCTCTTGACCATGTCTGCGATGCGCTGGATCTTGTCCTGGTCGCTGGGATCGATGCGAGCGATGAGACGGTCGACCATCTCCGCTGCTTCCATGGTGTTGTGCCGGGTGACCAGGATGGGCACTCCGACCTCGAAGGCCTTGGCGATGACCGGCTTTGGCGGATAAAGGCCGCCGGTAAGCACCAGGCAGGAGGTGTCGGTGGAGAGGGCGGCCATCTGGATATCGGCGCGGTCGCCGCCAGTAATGATCGCCTTGCGGGACATCCGGCGCATGTACATCAGCGCCGTCTCCGGGGTCATGGCTCCAATCATGACCTTCTCCACCAATTCGTCCATACCCCGGTCGCCGTTGATCACCTCGGCCCCCAGGGCCTCGGCCATCTCCTGGACCCGGAAGGTCTTCAGCTCCTTCATGGGCGGTATGGAGCCGAGGACCCTGATTCCCCGCTTCTCCAGCAGCCGCCCCATCTTGAGGTCCTCGGCCTGGTTCAGGATCACACCGCGGAAGTGCAGCGGATACTGGTCCATAAGCTTGCGGATCATGCATATCTTGTCCAGCGCCGGAAGTTGAGCCGAGGAGACCAGCACCACGGTGGCGTCCAGGGCATTGGATATGGCCATGCCCGACACCGAGCCCATGCACCCCGTGGTGATGTCCCTGGTGCCCTCCACCAGCATTGACTCGGCACCCTCTTTCACATGCTCATAGCGTCTGATGATCTCGTCCATCTCAACCGGCTGGTAGACATCATAGGTAAGGGGACAGAGGTCCTCCTCGTCGTAGGGCAACCGCAGCGCCCGCTTCATCAGGTAGGCGTCCTGGTCGATGATCCGACCATCGAGGTTCATCATCACTTCCTTGAACGGCTTATAGTAGCCGACCTTGACCGGGCTGTTCTTGGCCAGTCCCAGGGTTACCATGCTCTTCCCCGACCTTTCCACCACCGATCCCAGAAACAGGGTCTTCATCAAATTACCCTCCTAATCGTCGCCAGCGCGTCGACGGCCCCGCAGCCCTGGCCGGCATCGCCGACCATCACGGGGTTGATCTCGAGCTCCGTTATCTCGGGGAAGTCCATGGCGATCTGGGCCACCCCGAATATCACCTTCTTCAGCGCCTCGATGTCCGCAGGCTTGCGACCCCTGGCGCCGGTGAGGATGGGGTACGCCTTGATGGAGCGGATCATGTCGTCCACCCCCTCCTCGGTCACCGGCGCGATGCGCTGGCTGACATCTTTCATTATCTCTACGAAAATGCCTCCCAGTCCGAAGGTGAGGACCGGGCCGAAGGTCTCGTCCCGCACCATGCCCACGATGACCTCCCGGCCGGAGAACATCTTCTCGATAGTGACCCCATCGACCCGGGCCGACGGCATCCGGGCGCGGACCTGGGACATCATGAGGCCGTAGGTGCGATGAACATCCTCATCGCTACTGAGGTTCACGGCCACCCCTCCGACATCAGTCTTGTGGGCGATGTCCGGGGATGAGATTTTCATGACCACTGGGTACCCGATCATGTGAGCCAGCTTGACAGCCTCGTCGGCCGAGCGAGCCTCCCCCTCCGGGGGCACCGGCAGGCCGTAGGCCATGAGGATGGTCTTGCCCTCGCTCTCGCTGAGCGTTGTCCGTCCCTCCGATCGGACGCGGTCTAGCAGCTTCCTCACCGCAACCTGGTCCCCGGCCACCGGGGGCATCGCCTCGTCGGCCTTGCTCTCTTTTAGCTCCTTGTAGTGGACCATCGCACCCAGCGCTCTGACCGCGCGGTCCGGCGACTGGTAGGATGGCACCCCGGCTTCCATGAGGAGGCGAGAGCCTTCGGAGACATCCTCCCCGCCTACGAAGGAGGTGGCAACGGGGACCTTGGAGCTGCCGGCGAAGGAGGCGATCGTTCTGGCCACCGAGCTTATGTCCAGGATGTCAGTGGGGGCCAGGAGCGCGAGCACCATATGGACGTGGGGGTCGTCCATCACCGTACGGATGGCCCTGTCGTAGCGGCCAGCATCAGCGTCACCGATGACGTCCACGGGATTGTAGAAGTTCGCCTCCTCCGGGAGGAAGCCTTTCAGCTTCTCGATGGTCTCCGGGGCGAAGGTCGCCAAGGTGAGGCCGTTGTCAGATACCGCATCCGCGGCCATCACTCCTAGCCCGCCAGCGTTGGTGACGATAGCCAGGCCGTCGCCCTCGGGCACGGGCATGGTCCCGAAGACCTGCAGGAGGTCGAACAGCTCGTCGATGGTCTTTACCCTGACCACTCCCGACTGAGCGAGCGCCGCGTCGTAGATCTTGTCGCTGCCCGATAGCGCCCCAGTGTGCGAGGACGCAGCCTTGGAACCCGAGGCCGTCCGCCCAGCCTTGAGGGCGATAATGGGTTTGGCCCGCGAGGTTTCCCGGGCCACTCGGATGAACTCCTGACCCTTCTTCATGCCTTCGATGTACATCCCGATGACCTTGGTCTGGGCGTCGTCCTTGAGATATCCCAGCAGGTCCGTCTCGTCGATGTCCAGCTTGTTGCCCACACTGACGAACTTGGAGAACCCGATGCGCGTGGCCCTGGCCCAGTCGAGCACCACCGAGCATATGGCCCCGGACTGCGAGCTGATGGCGATGGGGCCCTCGCGAGGGTAGTCGTTGGTGAAGGTCGCGTTCATGGCGTTGGAGGTGCTGATCACCCCCATACAGTTGGGCCCCAGAACGCGCATGCCGTAGCGGCGGGCGATCTCTCCCACCCTCTGCTCCAGCTCGGCCCCCTCCCGTCCGGTCTCCCGGAAACCGGCCGATATGACCACTGCCACCTTGGTCCCCTTCTCCCCGGCCTGCTCCATGACCTGGGGGACAGCGGGGCTGGGGACCACCACTACGACCATCTCTACCTCCCCCGGTATGGAGACAAGGTCGGGATAGCACCTTAGACCCAGTACATCAGAGGCTTTAGGGTTAACCGGGTACAGCTCGCCGCGGTATCCGGAGCCGATGAGGTTCTTGACGATGATGTGACCGATCTTCCCCTCCTTCTGGGACGCTCCGACGACGGCGATGGATGATGCCTCGAACAGTGACCTCATGCTGCTGACCGGTCCTTGCATGGGGTTATCACGTTCGTCTTCTTATTCATTGTTCACCTGGACCCGCTCCGGACGAACGTGTACGGGTGGTCACTGCTTGGCCATCAGGAAGGTGCCCAGGTGGGTCTGGTCCTGCAACGGGATCTCCTTTCCCCGGTGATGAATGCCCAGGAGGTCCATCAACTGCAGAGCGTTGCGGATTCCCTTGGCCTTGGCCGTGTTGTTAAAGTACACCCTCACCTGGGACACTTTCTCCGAGAGCTGGACGATACGGTCCCGTATCCCTTCCAGTTCCGCGTCGCTATACAGGTAATCGAACCGGCTCAGTCGTATGTCGTCCTCGTGCTCCTGGTCCGACCATAGGTCGTGGTCCCGCCCGTGGACGCGCACATAGGCGTGGTCGGCAGTGGTGTCGGTGGTGATGGCCACTCCCGGCCCGTCCACTCCCACGTTGGCCACCCTCCGTATCTCTAGTAACTTGCGTACGTGAGGCTCGGGAGCCCCGGCATCGTCGAGCCAGGTCCGGTGACGGAATTCAACAGCGTAGCGATACTGATCGGTGTCCAGGGTGTCCAGGGTTTCTGCCAAAGCCTTCCTGGCCTCCCCGTCGTTCCGGAAGCCGGGCGGCAGCTGCAGGAGCGCCGCCCCCAACAGCCCGTTCTCAGCCAGGGGGCGGACGCAGGTGGCCTCGAAGGCCGAGGCCAGTATCCCTGCCTTGGCTCCCTGGCCCCTGGCCAGGGCCTCGTGGGTGACCTCGGAGGGCATCTTGACCGAGTACTCGAACCCCTTGAGACCCAGGCCCTTCTTGATCCACCCGTTGACGATGAAGTCATGGGGCGGACGGTAGAAGGTGCTGTTGATCTCCACCGTGGTGAAGAACGAGGCATAATAACGTAGCCATTCCTCCTTCTTCCTGGCGATGTTGACAGGGTAGAACCTACCTGTCCAATCATCGTAAGACCATCCGCTGCAGCCGATTAACACAGAAACCACATTATAGATTTCATCGCAGCGTACATATATCTTCCCAGTTTTCAGAATCGTTCCCATCACCAGGGACATCATGGTCTGGACGTCCCCATCGCTCCGGGCCCCTGATAATGGAAATCCTTAAGTCCTGCCACGCAATGGTTCGGATGCCCTTAGAAACCGGGGACGATCAATGAATCCCCTTGCATGCTAGGGGCGCACAGAGCGTCGTTACTATGGGTCTTTCCATGAACAACGATGTGACATCGGGTCATGAATGGGAAACAACCCCGACGCGCGACAACAAACCCCCGGCCTGGGTCAGTGTGGGGAGAACAGGCATACGCCGTCCATGAACCAATCTGTTAAGGCTCGGGGGACAATGACCTTCGCTATAGCCGCATCGCTCCATTTTTAACCGTACCGACGGCGGGAACGGCCAAGGTTTATGGCTCTGGACATGACAAGACATCACCGTGCTACCATGATGTCACCGAACAATGATAGGATGTACTGGGGGCGGCGTCTGCAAGACAACCCAGTGGGCGAGTACCGCCCTCATGAGGCCCTGATCGAGGCGGTGGCCAGCGGCATGATGCCTGGGGGGCGGGCCCTGGTGCTGAGCAACGATGACGGGATCGATGCCCTGTTCCTCGCCCAGTCCGGATACTCGGTCGCCCTGGTCGGCTTCTTCCCGGCGGAAATGGACATCGCCAGGCAGCGGATCGCGGAGACCGACGCCAAGGTCCAGATATACGTCACCGAGCCGACCAAGATGCCGTTCCATGAGGGGGAGTTCGACGTGGTGTTCGATCCCCGCACCTGGGTGTCCCTGCAGGGAGGGGAGAGGGATCTCTTCGTGAAGGAAATCTACCGGATGACCCGACCAGGTAGCTACATCGTCCTGGTGGTGCCCACCTACCGTGATTCACCCGTGGGGTGCATGACTCGACAGACCGCCACCAATATCTTCCAACCGCCATTCGAGGTGCAGGGCGTGACCGATGTGGGAGGAGTGGAGGGCACCGCTCTCCGCTTCATGTACTCCATCATGATGAAGCGGCCTTGATCAGCCCAGATAGATCTTCGTACCCAGAGAACGGTCGACCACAAAGGTGTCCTCGGGCCCGCCGTTGCCCCTGGCCCGGATGAACCGCTCCAGCTTGGCGTCCATCTCGTCGGCGAAATTGAGGGCCAGGGCTTCGGGAATGGCTGCCTCGGTAGGGGACCCCTTCTCGTTGGTGCCGTGGCTCGCCAGGACCATGTGCACCAGCTTGGTGCGCAGGGCCGGAGGAACTGTCTGGCACCGGTTGCAGGCATCCTCGACCATCTGGGCCCCGATGACAATATGGCCCAGTAACCGACCACTGACCGACTCGGTGATGGTAGTGGAGACGTTGTAGCACGAGACCTTTCCAATGTCATGCAGGACGGCCGAAGCCAGCAGCAGGTCCCGGTCCAGCTCAGGATACAGGCGGGAGATGAAATCACAGGCCCGGGCGACGTTGAGAGTGTGCTCCAGCAGTCCGCCGACCCACGCACAGTGGTAGGATACTGAGGCTGGGGCGGCCTTGAACCTCCGCACCAGATCCTGGTCCCCGAACAGCTGGCCAAGGACCGAACGGATATCCACATCGACTATCTGGCTTAGGAGCGCCTGCAGCTCGGCGTACATCTCCTCGGGGTCTTTCTCAGTACAGGCCACAAAGTCAGCCGGATCGTAACCCCCCTCCCGGGCTTCCTCTAGGAGGTCCTCGCCGTTCGAGATGTTGACCTGGACCACCATGGAGCCGTTGAACTGGTCGCTGATCCCCTTAACTCGGACCAGCTCACCCTCGTGAACGGAGTCGTACACCCTCCGCACCGTGGCCTCCTCGCTGTTGCCCCAATAATTGACCCTTATCTCCCCGGTAGCGTCGCTGACAGTGAGAGCGAAGAAGTGATTGGCCTTGCGCCCCTTGCGGGGAGGGTCCTTTCGCTTGATCACATAGACCTCATCGATCCCCATGCCCTTGGCGCTGATGTCACTTACCCACTGGCGCTCCCTTCCCAACCGAATACCTCGGGGGGAGATAGTTGGTCTAAATTAAATATAATGAGGTTGGACTCAGGCGAGGTCCACCTTGCGGGCGGCCATCCTATGGAGCCACTCCTCCGACTCCCGCCACTTGGGATGCTCGCGCTCCCGGGCTTTGAACTCTGGGGGGTGATGGCGGTGGCCGTCGGAGAGCCCGTCCTCAAGGTGCAGCAGCTCGTGGTACAGCACGTATTCGTGGACAAAGTCGGGAACCTTCTCGTTGTCCAGCAGGGAGGAAATCGCCACCACTCGCATCAGGACGGAACAGTACCCGACCCTCATCCGGTTCTCGCTCCTAGTCCAGTTAAGGGAAACGGATGTGGAAGGAGATACTATGCCGCTGTCCACCAGGCGATCGTAGGTCTCCTTGAGATCAAAGCGCTGACCGCGGGAATCCTTGACCAGGTTCCTGCTACGCTTGAGATAGGTGGCCTGGTTGCGGCGGACGAAATCATCGGACTCCAGGTAGGCCTTCAGGCGAGAGCTGTAAACGCACCCATGAGTGCGCCGGTCGATGCGGTCATAGAGGGCCTGGGCAAAGTCGCCCAGTATCTCCGGCCGGGCATGGCCAAGATAGTCGGATATCTCGAACGATACGCTCTTCCCGAGCCGCTGCCAGGTGCTCTTGAACTCCTTGCAGGACACGAAGGCGGCCTCGATCTTCTCGTACCCGTAGGCCGTCCCCATGGTCCTGAAAGTGGTGTCCAGAACGTCTTCGCATGCAATCGGCTTCGTGCTCCCCTCGCCGAGGTATAATATGTCGGTCATCGTCGTCTCCGGTGGTCGTGGACCGCATGCCGAGGTATAGTCCCTGGCTGTACACGGAGGCTTCCATCGCGGTACGCGCTAGGCGACCGCTCCTCCAAGCCCACGGGGGAAACGAACGAACGGGGGATTAAGAAGGGTCGGTCCTGATTCTCGATGTTGACGTTGACCGCCTCATAAAGAAGAAAGGTCTGGCGGCCCGCTCAGATCGGATATCTGGCCGTCCTCACTGCGGTGGCCTCTTGCGGAAGAAGGGCAGACGCCCCTAGGCCGTTGTTATCCAATATGATAATGGGGTCGGGACGTTCTTAATCGCCCTACGCGTCGTGCGGAGAGATGGGAAAAAAGACCTCGTGCACCGGGATCGTGACGAGGGGGAACCTGGACGGCATCGTATGCGCCGCTGTGTTCCTCGAACGCTTTCCTGAGGGAGAGGTCACCTTTATCAGTTCCCCGCCTTCCGCGGCGGAGGCCGCGGCCCGGCACGACGGCACTGGACGTCTTTTCGTTGCCGACGTTCCGCTGACCGAGGAACTTGCCGCAGCATTGGATTCTGATCCGGCGATCATTCTGGTGGACCATCACCCCGCCTGTCGGGACCATCCTCAGGCGGTGGTGGACCGTACCCGGAGCGCCGCTGGCGCCCTGCATGCGTACCTGGGGGCCTCGCCCCTGTTGGATGGGGCTGTGGCCCTCGCTGATATGTACGAGCGAGCGGAGAGCGCGCTCCTATCCAAGGCTGACAGGAAGCTGGGGAGGGAGCGGCTCGAGTACGAGGTCATGGTCCTGGACTTCGCCTGGCGCTATAACGTCGAGGATGATACTTTCCGCCTCCTTGCGGCGAGAGAGCTGGCCGCGGGACGGTGGCCGTCGGAGAGCGAGGCCATCGCCCAGAGGTTCCGGGCAGTCATGGACAGTGACCGCTGGAACCGTGCGGTGCAGGGGGTCAGGGAGAGGCTCGAGGTACGCGGCAGCCTCGCCCTCCTGGACCTGCGCCGGGGCCGGCCGTCCTTTCACGGGTTCGGGGCCCTGGCACTGACCGAGGCTGCGCGAGAACGAGGGTGTAAGTATGCCATGCTGGTCCACGATTCGAAAGGCGGATCCATTGCCTCCCTCCGGGCCTGCGGAGGAACCGGGATCGACCTCGGGCAGTTCATCGAAGAGTTTGCCAGAGAGCACGGTACGGAGGGCGGTGGCCATCGGGCCAGCGCCGGGGTCCGCATCCCGCGCCACGCCGCGGACGTCCTCATTGACCGGCTGGCTGCGGCCGTGAGTTGATCAATCCAGGTCCTCGTCGCCGGTCTTCAGCCCGCCAGGGGCGTCGGGGGTCCCCGGGGCCACCCGCTTGTACACCAGGACCGGACACTTGGCATTCTTGGCGATGACGTCCTGTATCGCTCCGAAGGCGAACTGGTCCCACCGCTTGGCCGCCGACGATCCGATGACCAGCAGGTTAGTCTCCAGCGATTCTGCGACCACACCGCCGATGAGCGATTCGGGCCTGATCTCCTTGATGATGACCGGTACCCGCCGGGACTCCACGATGGCCTTGAGCCGCTTGGAGTATTCCGCCGCGCGGACCAGGTAGCGCTCGTTGATGATCACATTAAGGATGGTGACCCGGGAGTCGTTCATCTGGGCTATGTCGGCCGCCACCTCGGTGGCCTTGCTGACGTGCCACAGCCCTCCGGACAGGATCATGACGCGGTCCAGCTTGAGCTTCCCATCGGCCTTGAGCACCATGATGTCGCAGGGCGTCTGCCGGACGATGTCATCGAGCTTGCGACCCAGGACGCGCTTCTGAGTGTTGGTGTATCCCTTCCATCCGACGATGATGGCGTTGACGTGGTTCTCGCGCGCCGAATCGATAATGCTCGCAACCACGTCGTGGGACACAAGAACGATGGCTCGAGTCCTGATGCCGCGAAGCTCGGAGTACTCCTGCAGCTTCTGCAGCAGCTTCTTCCGCTCGTCCACCCGCTTCTGCTCCACCGCGCTCAGGGGAACGGTGTTGGGGATTTCGACAACCGTGGTCAGGAGGATCTCACCATCGTTCTTGGCCGCCAGGGTCACCGCCATGTCGATGAGGCCCTCGTTCCGGGGGTCATCGACGGGGATGAGAACGCGGTACCGGGCCTTGGCCTCCTCGCTGAGCAGCGAGGGGGCGGGGGGCTGGTAGCGCTCGATCTCCGCCCGCCCCTTCACGAAGTAGTGGACGAACAGTCCAGCGAATATTACTGCTAAAGCTATGTACCAGGCCAGGGGGTCGAGGTCGAAAAGCATGATGGCCAGGAACATCTTGGTCCCCACGCCTATCAAAGGTATCCACGGGAAGAAGGGGGACATGAAGGTCCGCTTGACGTCCGGCCTTTTCTTCCGCAGCGTGATCATCGACATGTTGACGAGGACGAAGAGCAGGAGGATCATCACGTCAGCGACAGTGGCGACCTTGCGAATGTCGAAGAACACGGCCATGAAGATGATGATGATGCCGCTGATGACAATGGCCGTCACCGGGGTGTGCTTCTCCGGGTGCAGCCTGCCAAAGATCGCCGGCAGATTGCCGTCACGGCCCATGGCGAACGAGACCCTGGACGCGGAGAATACGATCGAGTTGACCGCGGCGACCGAGCCGATGATCATTCCCACCGACATCAGCGCCCCGCCGATGAACGGGATTGTGCGGTCGGCAGCATCGTTGAGCGCATGATCACCGCCGGCAGCGGTGGCCTGCCATCCGATGGTGGCGAAGGTTACCGCGGCCACCACGATGAAGAGGATCGCCGATATGGTGATGCATAGGAACATGGCCCGGGGAACGGTCCTCTCCGGATCCTTGGCCTCCTCGCCGGTCTGGGCTACGACCTCGTAACCCTCGAAGATCATGAAGGTGAAGCCCATGGAGGTGGCGATGGACATGTAGCCAAAGGGGATGAATTCAGGACCGAAACCCCCGGCCCCGGCGGCCGCGGGATTGCCGAAGATGTAGACTGTGCAGAACAGACAGAAGAGTACGATGATGCCGATGAGGAAGGTGCTTACCAGGATCTCGGAGCGTCCGGCGCCCTTGACACCGCGATAGTTCATGTAACAGAAGACGACGGCGATGAAGATCGTGAAGAATGTCGACACCATGTCGGTGGGCAAACCGAATAACGATATGCCATACTGGGTCAACAGCAAGCTGACACCGGTACCGAAACCGATGGCGTACACGCTGCAGGCGATACAGTGACCGACCCATGACATCCAGCCGCCCAGGAACCCCAACGGTTCGAACAGCCCTTCCTTGACCCATAGGTACCCGCCACCCGTTTCCGGGAACCCGCTGGCCAGCTCGGCGTAGGCCAGAGCGGTGAAGATGGTGACGATAAAGTTTAAGGCGAAGGTCAGGAGCAGCGCAGGCCCCACGATCTCGGTCGCCAGACCAATGAGAAGGAAAATGGAGGAACCTATGTTCGGGCCTATGCCGATCATCAGAACCTCTGCTAGTCCAAGGTCCCGGTTCAGGGTGACCTCAACCCCGCTCGAAGGGGGAGAGTGCTCTTCGGTCATATGAAGTGCCGCTGGAAACGGGTACTGTCAGATAAGCATTTCTAACCTCCGTTTGCTGGGGAGAGAATCGAGGTTTCACCTTTCGCTCGTATAAGCTGGCTGTGTCCACTGATCAATGTTTATTGTGCGGCATACCTCACATCGGGCCCTGCCGTAGCCCCTAATGACCCATTCGCCGAGAGAATGGGCTCCCGAGTGAGAAGAGCATGGATTGCTGCAACCCATGGCATAAGGAAGCGAACTTGCTGAGCGAGGACCGAACTTACCGATGCGGTAGTGAAAACACTTCGGGATTACCCAATCAAGTTGAGTCGTGCAAGGAAATGGCGCCGCACTAGCGCAACATGCCCCTGGGCGCCACCGAGGCCCGGTTAGTAGATCTCGGCTTCGAGCTCTTGTTCAGAATGAAGGCGGACGAGATCGCCGTGATGGTCAGGGAACACAGGGAGATAAGATGAGGGACATGAAGTGTTAGATCAGTTGGAATAATATCATCTCAATGAATTCAAATATCTAGAAAAGAGATATGCTCGTTGGTGGGGAACAGTGAAACTTCCGAAGGCTAATTGGCTGAATATAGCTAGCAAGATAGGCATAGTGCTAGGTTTTGTCAGCATCTTCCTTGCATGGATAACCATTGATTTTTTAAATCATTCGGAGATTCCTCTGACAAGGTTCATTGACCCTAGCAATATTTGGGATCTTTACCAGTTCTGGCCATATATGCTTGCACCGATAAGTGGCTTTTTCTTCCTTGGCGGTTGCATCCTCACAATATTCACCAGGTGGGGAGCGATCGCTCAGATCATAGGCTTGATTACCTTCGCTAGTCTCTACCTTATGACCTATGAGGGAGAACAAGGGAGTTTGGGCATCGGATTCTATCTTGGTGTCCTATCCGCAATGATCTGCCTTCTGACTGGCTTTGCCCTAAGAGGTAGTTTGGCCCCAAGATCGGTGAAGGCGGAGATGAGGTAATGGGGTGAGTTATCATTCTCCACCCCTCATCCGCCGATGAACGGATGAGCCAACGTTAGGCATCCCCCGATTGCCAATATTGTAAGCGATCGCTTTCGGTCCGCTGTTAGCCTTGGAATCAGCGTTTGCGCAGTAAGATGCCTATTTATTTCGTACCATTATTGCGGCGTTAATCTCCCTGACTGCATAATTTGATGCAAGATGTAGGGTGTTCAATGGTAGGGGAACACTTGCATTCAAGGCCGCGCGACTTTCGTCCGACGCCTGCTCGATGACATCTCGGAATTCTCATTCATACTCAATGAGTGCATTTAGAGGTTGTTTAACACCGTTCCTGTTCTCCTGGCGGCGCAATGGGATTTGGAAACCTTTCTATACGAGTGGATGCCGATTCGAATGCTTCCATGATCTCATCCATCAACCGCCCATCATGGTTAAGAAATGGGACCTTGCCGACCTGACCTTAAGGTTACATGAAAAAGGGATCAAACCCTTATTCCGAACGTTTCACCGAATTTTTCCACCAATCTGAACTGGGCCAGGTATTCGCTTCCTTTGGTCGTTATGGCATACACTACGCCGTCATCATCTACCTTTTTCACAATAAGCCCTAAATCCACCAGTGCCTCGAGATGACGAATTAAACGTTCGTGTGATAGGTTGGCTTCGTGAAGAAGATAGGTCGCCTTGGCTTTGTCGGTTTGCTGGATAGCCCTGAGGATGTCAGCATATATCCTGCATTTTGAGCGATAGGATGCTGGCTTCGGGACCATCACAAAACCCTCAGGCGCAGCAGGGCGAACAAGAACGAGAGGTATCCAACGACTGTTATCAATCCAAGGAGCGCACTTAATGTGTAGACGGCCTCAAAATCTGATGAGTGAAGAACCTCGAACAGAATTGTAGCAAGCGATCCGACGAAACTGCTTATCACCAAACAAGAAAACCCGACAAGCACTAGCAGGGTGTTCTTGCTCATGCCGATACAATATATCGAGTATAATGAGACGACGACATAGATCATTATAACAAAGGTTACGCTGGATATCAGGTAGTATGCCGCCAAATACGCCGGAAAACTTGGAAGTGAATTGAAGCGGTAGATCGCAGAATAGAGGATTATCGCAAGCTCAAAAGCAATTATTAGGCCGCCAACAATCCGCTGGGCCTTGGTACTTTTTATGTCTTGAGCATATTTTTCAGAATGATAAATGGACGCGAGAAGGGTAAAAGCCAGAAGTGTGATGGATGCGATCGCGATCTGAAGTTGCCAGGCGTAGCTATCGTCATAACTGAATACCTTCCCATTGAGGAAAATAGTCCCGATGGCCGATGCGATGACCATCAGAAAAAACGAAGCCGAAAGGAGTAGAAAACTCGGAATATGAAATTTATGATAGCTCCATAATGCGAGGGCGGCAACACATGTAGCAACCAATGGAACGATTGCACCTTGTATTGCTTCGTATATGTATTCCAACTCCCTCACCTGGATGCTGTTCATATATCGATGGGAGCATATAAATGGATAATGGACGATAGTTTCATTCCCGTTCCGTTAACCTCCCAGGGCCTCGCTTTTCACTCTCCAGTCTCAAATCCATTGAAATGTTCAGTAGGGCTCAAAAACAAGAGCGAATTTGTGGAAATGGTGCGAAAGGTAAGCAACCATGGCCGCCATCATATGCAGAATGGGGCTAACGATCAGCAAATCGTTGATGACGAGGGCATGGTCTGAACATTATCTTGGATGCAGATCGCCCAATTCCTGCCCATTCATACTCAACTCATTAATTTTATGTATGTATAATCAAAATTGACACATGCGGGGAATTGGCGTAGACCATGCATTACCTTGGTCAGTTGATGCCTGGTCTGTTTTCTCCCGGGAGGATGAACCATGAGTGACGATAGTTGCAGTAATAACAAACTAATTACAATCTTAGCAGCGCTGATGTTTGTGGCAACAGGCTTCTTAGGTTTGTGCTATGTTGCAGGTGAGGCAAATGCTCAGACCGAATCTGTCCCACCGGAGTGCGTCTACGGATACGTATACAAACCTGATGGGACCGCCCTGTCTGGGGCAACGATCACGGATCAGACAACGGGTGCACAAACAACTTCGGATTCGACTGGCTATTGGTATTTAAGCACCAACGTCCAATCCAATCACGTAACGGCCTATTGGGCAGGGATTGTCTATGTCCCTGGCCTGGGAAATGTTTATGCACACTACAGCGGGAGCGTAGACATTACCTGCAGCTCTAGGACTGGAATGGGGTCGGGCAATATCAACTGCCAGTTGTATCTTGGTGGATAGGCGGATCATAACGGAAACCGATGTGGCATAGGGGAGTATTGACCTCCCCTATAGCCGCATACATCCACCACTCTTCTTTTTGATTGCATAGAGTGAACATCCACCAGAATATGTTGCTTTAAACCTGAACGATCTGGAACCTGCAGTCCGCAAGCCGAATCTAGGCCATCCGAGTGATTAGGACCAAGTTAGGGACGACCGCTCCGCCAGGTACGAGAACAGAAGAACTCGACCTCCCGCTGATCCATGGCCCGGCTTGATTCCCGTTTCCCTGTGCTCTCCGCTCTTGTAACTTATCGATACCTCACCGCCCGGCCGTGGACGGGGCCCGGCGAAGGTCGGAGAAGGAGGACTCGAGAGTCAGAGTAAGTCTGCTCGCACCATCACACGAATCTCCACCCTTCCCGGGGATCAAGGAGGAGACGCATGAGGTAGTTGTTTCCCTGGCGGGAGACCATGCGATAACCCATGTGCCGGTAGAACTCCATGGCTGGGCGATTGGTAATCTGTACCCACAGCTCGATGCCCCTCATCTGGTATTGCTTGGCCCGATCCTCGATGCGGGTCATCATCTCCCTGCCCAGGCCCAGATTCTGGCACTCCTTGAGCACCTGGATGGAGTTAATGAACAGGTTGTCGTTACGCTCATCGACCGAGTAGTAGGCGACGATCCTGCCGCCAGACTCGAATACCTCGGTGAAGGCGGTGGGCTCGAGCAGCATGTGCAGGAGGTCCTCGTCACGGTACTCCACCCCCCATGAGGCGAAAATGATGGACGCCATATTCTCCCTGCTGATGGCGATGACCTGGGGAAGGTCCTTCCTGATCAAATGCCGCGAGGTGAACTCCATTTAGCTCCTTTGAGGACTACAGGTCAAGATAAACCCTTTGCGACCATGAACGAACGGTGCGAACGTCGGGCCGAAATAGTCCGGCAATTGTCTTATATATCTTAACAATTCTCAGTTGAAAAGGTGATTGGACATGGTAGAGGTCAGCACTGAAGCGATCAAGTTCATCAACGACCTGCTGGAGAAGAACGACAAGAAGGGTTTCGGCATCAGGATCTACCTTGCCGGGATGGGGTGTTCCGGCCCCCAGTTCGGGATGGCCTTCCAGGAGAAGAAGAACGACGAGGACATCGAACAGAAGATCGATGGCTTCTCCTTCTACTATGACGGCGAGACCCAGGAGATGCTCGAGGGCTCGACCGTCGATTACATCGAGACCCCCAGTGGGGCGGGGCTCATCGTCAACAACCCCAACCTGCGGTCCTCCTGCGGCGGCTCCTGCGCCGGATGCCACTAAGCAGGCCCAACCCCTTCTTTTTTCATATTTGCGTCCATGTTCATTCTGCCGTTCCGCACCGACCCTTGGTCAGACCAACCTTAATCTACCATGCGTTTGAACATCCCTCCCGAGGGATAAAATGGAACTGAAATGTCCTAAGGGAGACTTCACAGCCACCGGGAACACCGAGGAAGAGGTAAGGAAACAGATGGAGGAGCATGCCAAGACCGCCCACGGCATGGACGAAAGCTCGGCCAAGAGCATGATGGACCAGGCCATGAGCAAGATCGGCGGCATCTTCAAGAAATGAACTTTGTGCTTAACCCCCCTTTTTCTTTTTTTACCTAGATGGCAATGATTATCGCTCCCGCGGTCACTACGGCTCAGCATGTGCGGGCGGTTCACCATAGGGGAAATCAAGGATCTCATCCCCCGCTTCTCCATCGACGCGCCGATAGCGGACATGCCCCGTCCCCGGTACAACCTCGCCCCCACCCAGGACGCGCCGATCGTGATCCGCAACAGCCCCAACCGACTGGTCATGATGCGCTGGGGGCTCATTCCGCATTGGGCCAAGGACCCCCGTATCGGGTCGCGCATGATCAACGCCCGGGCCGAGGGCGTGGCCGAACGGCCGGCGTTCAGGGCGTCGCTCAAGGATCGTAGATGCCTGGTGCCCACCACCGGATTCTATGAATGGGCGGCTGACGGCAAGGTGCCCTACCTGGCCAAGTTAAAGGACGAGGGACTGTTCGCCATGGCCGGGTTGTATGACCGATGGAGGGATCCCTCGGGCGGGGAGGTGCTCAGCTTCACCATCATCACCACCGTCCCCAACGCGCTCATGGCACCGATCCACGGCCGCATGCCAGTGATCCTGTCCCACGAGGACGAGGAGGTGTGGTTGGGGCCCGCCCCCCTGGAGGGCAGCGATATGGATAGGATCTTCCGTCCCTTCCCCGCCGAGCGGATGGAAGCATATCCCGTATCCCGGGCCGTCAACGACCTCCATCATGATTCCGAGGATCTTATGCGCCCCGCTCCCCGGCCCGACCCCGGGAAATGGTTCTGAGGGCACTTTCGGCACTTACAACTGGGTCACCATAAGTTTCTTCAACGACCCCCCTGATGCAGGGGCGTGTTCGTCGACCATCCGCTCATTCTCAAGGATAGCATCGAGCTCCGGGAGTACCAGCGGACCTTGGCCGACGCCAGCCTGAGGGCGTCCACCCTGGTCGTCCTCCCGACCGGGATGGGCAAGACGGTGGTCGCTCTCCTGGTCACCGCCGAGGTCCTGGCCCGTAAGAAGGGGAAGGTCCTGCTCCTGGCTCCGACCAAGCCACTGGTGGAGCAGCACGCGCTCTTCCTCAGGGACAAGATCGTAGGCAAGAGGGTCACCGTGCTGACCGGTGAGGTCGATCCGGAGGAGCGGGAGGCGGAGTGGGTGCAGAGCGACATCATCGCCTCCACCCCCCAGGTCATCGCCAATGATCTGAGGACGGAGCGTATCTCCCTCCGCGACGTCCGCCTGATCATCTTTGACGAGGCTCATCGGGGGGTGGGCAATTATGCTTACGTGCCCATCGCCCAGGAATTCATGGGCCACAATGGCCTCGTCCTGGGCATGACCGCCTCACCGGGCTCGAGCATGGCCAAGATCAAGGAGGTATGCTCGAACCTGGGGATCGAGAACATCGAGGTGCGTTCCGAAGCCGATCCCGATGTCGCGAACTACGTGCACGACATCCACGTCGACTGGGTGGAGGTCGAGGTGCCGGTGGGGATGCGCAAGGTGGCCGACGTCCTGCGAAAACTGTACAATCGCTACATCCAGGAGCTGGTCAGCATGGGGGCCATGAACGCCGCCCGGCCGCCCTCTGTCAAGTATCTTCTCGAGGTGCAACACATGGTCCAGCAGCGGCTCAACAAGGGAGAGAAGAGCCACACGCTGTACAATGCGCTCTCGGTGCAGGCCCGGGCCATCAAGGTCGGGCACGCCCTCGAGCTCGCCGAGACCCAGGGAGTGACGGCGCTGACCTCGTACCTTGAGAAGCTGAAGGCCGAGGCCTCGTCGGACAACGGATCGAAGGCTTCCCGTGCCATTGTGGCCTCGGACGAGTTTGAAGATGTCATCCGCATGCTGTCATCACTGCACATGGAGCATCCCAAGATCTCTAGGGTCATGGGGATCGTCAGCAACCAGCTGCAGGTCAAACCAGATTCCCGGGTACTCGTTTTCACGCAGTACCGCGACACCTGCGACATGGTGACCAATTTGCTGGCGCGCGTCGACGGCGCCAGGGTCACGAAGCTCATCGGCCAGTCCGGTCGAATCAACGGGAAGGGACTGAAGCAGAAGGAGCAGATCGGAGTGTTGCAGGGCTTCCGCGATGGCGACTACAATGTCGTGGTAGCGACCTCGGTGGGCGAAGAGGGGCTCGACGTCGCCAACACCGACCTCGTGATCTTCTACGAACCGGTGCCGTCGGAGATAAGGTCGATCCAGCGTCGGGGCCGCACGGGACGTTCGCGCGCCGGAAGGGTCGTGGTCCTTGTCACCGCTGGTACGAGGGACGAAGCGTCCCTGAATGCGAGCGAGAAGAAGGAGCGGGAGATGCGCAAGCGCCTTCACACGCTCAAGCAGCAGTGGGACCGCGAGAGCGCCAAGACCGCCAAGCCCAATAAGGTCGAGAAGCAGGGACAGACCAGCCTCGTCGACTTCCCCCCAGAGTAGGCCGGCATGCAATTTATATGTGACAAGATGTTGTGATGGGCATGCTCTACCAGGATCTGGTGAAGGTCTACCAGGCGCTCGAATCGACCTCCTCCCGATTGGCGATGACGGACATCCTGGCCGATCTCTTCCGGAAAACCGACTGCGCTCACATCCGGCCGATCGTGTACATGACCCAGGGGAACATCGTCCCGGACTTCTACCCGGAGAAGCTGGGCATGGCCGACAAGCTCTACCTTCGAACCCTGCTCTCCGCCACCGGGGCCAACGAGACCATGGTGCGCAAGCTATGGGCGACGGAAGGGGACCCCGGAACGGTCACCGAGAAGGTGTTCGAGACCAAGAAACAGACCACCTTGTTCTCCGAACCCCTCACCCTGGACCGAGTGTACGACGCGCTGCTGCGCGTCGCCCGCCTTGAAGGCAGCGGATCCCAGGAGAGCAAGATGCGGTGCTTGGCCGATATACTCCATGACGCCAAACCCACCGAGGCTCGCTACATCGCCCGCATCGTCACCGGCCGCATGCGCCTGGGCGTGGCCTCGCAGACAGTGATCGACTCCCTGGCCAAGGCCTTTGCCACCAAGGCAGAGAAGGCCGAGGTGGAGAGGGCGTTCAACATCACCTCCGACCTTGGGCTGGTGGGCGAGACCCTGTGCCAGAAAGGCATCGCCGGGCTCAAGGACCTCCACGTCATGGTCGGCAACCCCATCCGTGCCATGCTCGCCGAGCGGTTGCCGTCCCCGGAGGAGATCCTGGAGAAGATGGGGGGCCGGGCCATGTTCGAGTACAAGTACGACGGCCTGAGGGTCCAGGCGCACATCACCGATGGCAAGATCACATTGTACTCCAGGAGGCTGGAGGACCTCACTGGGCAGTTCCCGGACGTAATCAAGGCGCTGAGGGAGGCGTTCACCGGCAGGACCGCGATACTAGAGGGCGAGTGCGTCCCGGTGGACATCAACACCGGGGAGATGCTGCCGTTCCAGGAGGTTTCCCACCGCCGGGGAAGGAAGCACGGCCTCACCGAGGCCATCGAAGAGTACCCCGTCCGCCTGCACCTCTTCGACTGCCTGTACCTCGAGGGGCAGGACCTGACCAGGGAGCCCCTTCCGGACCGGCGGACCGCTCTGACCCGGTGCATCAAGGTCACCGAGAACGTCCGGCTGTCCGAGGCGAGGGTGCTTGACAGTCCTTCCAAGGCCCAGGAGTTCTTCATCGAGGCCCTGAATGCCGGGTGCGAGGGCCTCATGGCCAAGTCCATAAACGACGATTCAGTGTATCGTGCCGGTTCGCGAGGTTACCTGTGGATCAAGTACAAGAAGGAGTACCGGTCGGAGATGAACGATACCGTCGACCTGGTGGCGGTCGGGGCGTTCCATGGTCGGGGGAAGCGTGGCGGCGTTTATGGCGCCCTTCTCATGGCAACCTACAACCCGGACGAGGACCGGTTCGAGACCGCGTGCAAGCTGGGCAGCGGGTTCGACGATGCTACCTTGGCTCTCCTGCCGGAGAAATTGGACCGCTTCAAGCAACCGTCGCGGCACGCGCTGGTCGAGTCGAAGATGGAAGCTGACGTGTGGTTCGAGCCCTCGCTCGTCCTCGAGGTGCTGGGGGCAGAACTGAGCATCTCCCCCATCCATACCTGCGCCCACGGCCGCATCCGCAACGGCGCCGGCCTCGCCATCCGGTTCCCCAGGTTCACCGGGACCTTCCGCGACGATAAGCGCCCCAGGGACTCCACAACAAGCCAGGAGCTGCTGGAGATGTACAACAAGCAGCTTAAAAAGGTCGAGGGCTGAGATCGCGAGGAGAGGCCGACCAAAAGAGATTAATCCCTCCAGCTAGAAAATGTTCTCCGTACGGAGAACGATCCGCACAGGAGAGCGAGATGATAGGGGATCTGGTATACGAGTGCAAGGGCAAGATAGTGAGTATGAGGATCAAGGAAAACGGTGATGCCGAGTACACGGCGATGGTCGGAGGGATGATGAGGGGGGAGCAGTTCTCCAGCACCTTCTCCTGGGACACCCAGTTCCGACCGGATGGGTCCGGCTATGGGCAGATAAGGGGGTTCTTCAACACCGCCAACGGGGAGGCTGGGAAATATACCGGTATCGGCAATGGGTACACCCGGCCCGATGGAGGCCAGGTCCATATGGGGGCGCTGTGTTACTCCAACCCGCCGGGCAAGTTCGCGGACCTCAACAAGATGGCCGTGGCTTATGAGGTGAACATCGATAAGGACGGTAATTTCCTGTCCAAGGGATGGTCGTGGAAATAGGGCTGTCCCGGCCCCGATGCGGGGCCATTTATTTTTCATCCGTTAAGATGGCCCAGTGGCGCTGCAGGCCAGATATCGCTGGCTATGCGCCAGCGGGGGCGCGGACGGAAAGAAAACCTTTATAATAAGTTGGAGTATTGAGCGCCACATGCAACTCCAGCTCCTTGACAAGGATAAGGACTCCATACATGTCCAGGTCCGCGATGCCGACATGACCCTGATCCAGCCGCTCATCAGCGAGCTGCTGGCCGACGAAGGCGTGGACGAGGTCAAGTACACCACCGGACATCCCACCCTGGACATCCCGGTGTTGTACGTCAAGGTCAAGAGCGGCAAGCCCCAGACCGCGCTCAAGAGGGCCGCCAAGACCATCTCCAACGAGTTCAAGGAAGCGCGGGAGAAACTAGAGAAGAGCAAGTGACATGCTGGATTGCACTTCCAGGGAGGCCGTCATCGGCCTCGAGATCTTTTATTCTGACACTCCCGGCATCGGGGGGCGGTTGAAGCGTACTCCCGAGGATTTCCTGGTGGAGGAGATCTCCTCTTACCCTGAGCGCAGTGAGGGGGGCAAGTTCACCATCGCCAAGGTCACCGCCCAGAACTGGGAGATGAACCGACTTGTGCGCGAGCTGTCCAAAGCGCTGGGGATTTCGCGGGACGGCATCGGCTTCGCCGGCACCAAGGACAAGCGGGCCATCACCTCCCAGCTGATGTCCTTCCAAGCCCCGGTGGACAGAGTGATGAACATTCGCGTGCACCAAGTCAAGGTCGAGGACGCCTACCCGGCCAAGAAACCGTTGACCATCGGCGACCTGGTGGGCAACCGGTTCCACATCTTCGCGGCGGAACCCGCCCTGCGGGGCGATGAGCTCAGGGACTCCCTGGACTTGACCGCACGGGCGTTGAAGGACCTTGGAGGATATCCCAACTTCTTCGGAGTACAGCGCTTCGGGGCCGTGCGGCCCGTCACTCACGAGGTGGGGAAGTGGATCGTCCGGGGGGATTTCGAGCGGGCGGTTATGACCTATGCCGGGAACCCGGTGCCCCAGGAAAACGAGGAGGCTCGGGAGGCGAGGAGGACCCTGGAGGAGGAGAGGGACTTCCAGCGGGCTCTGGATTACTTCCCCCGCACCCTGACCTTCGAGCGCACGGCAATCGGCTATCTGGCCCGCAACCCAGGCGATTACGTGGGGGCGCTGCAGGTGCTGCCGCCGAACCTCCAGATGATGTTCGTTCACGCCTACCAGTCATACCTGTTCAATCGCATGGTGAGCGAGCGGGTACGCCGGAAACTACCTCTGAACCGACCCCTGGTCGGCGACGTCGTCCTCCCTGCCGACCGGCTTGGCCTCCCGGATCACGACCGCGGAGTGCCGGTCACCGCCGGGAACCTCGACCTGGTGGAGAGGCAGGTGCGCAACGGTCGGGCGTTCGTGAGCGCCGTACTGTTCGGATCCGAGTCCGTGCTGTGCCAGGGAGAGATGGGAGAGATCGAGCGCAAGGTCATAGAGGAGGAGAGCCTGGAGAGCAAAGACTTCATGGTCCCCTTCCTCCACCAATGCTCGTCCAAGGGCAATCGGAGAGAGATCCTTGGTCGCATCGGCGACCTCGATTACGAGGTCGGCGACGAGGGAGTGAGGTTCTCGTTCTCCCTTAACAAGGGCTGCTACGCAACCTCCCTGCTGCGCGAGTTCATGAAGAAGGGCGAACTGATGGACTACTGAGCCTCCGAGGATGCCGACCGATCTCCATCGCCGGCCCGCGGCCAGCAAACTGATTTATCGCACTAACCTCATGACCGGGAGAAGATGGACCCCACCGACCTTCTTCTCATCAAGATGCTACTGAGAGATTCCCGCACCCCCTACCGGGAGCTGGCGGAGAACCTTAAGCTGTCCGTCAACGCCGTCCACAAGCGCATCCAGGCACTGATGGCCCTGGGAGTGATTGAAAGGTTCACGGTCAAAGTGAGCTTGGCGGCGCTGGACGCGATGACCGTGGTCATCTACGGCCTGGGCCGGGGCAAGATGGACGAGGTCAGCGAGGCCGTCGGCAGGGACGACAGGGTGTACTGGGTATCCCAGGGCAGCGGGGGGATGGTCTACGTGGGGGCGAACCTGCGGGACATCTCCGAGCTGGAGGACCTCGTGACCCTGGTAAGGACCAAGGCTCAGGTGGACGATCCCCAGGTGGGTATACTGTCGTCGCTGCCACCGGGAACCGGGCCCACGGACAAGAAACTGAGCAGGCTGGACCTGCGCATCGTGCGGTCTCTCGCCCTGGACGCCCGCAAGAATGTCTCGGAGATCTCCGAGGAGCTTAACGTCTCGGCCAAGACAGTCCGCCGCCATCTAGACCGAATGCTGTCGTCCGGCCTGCTGGAGTGTTCCGTGGAATGGTACCCGGACAAGACCAACGACATCATCTCGATGTTTCATATGCGCCTGGCACCGTCCGTGAACCGCTACTCCTTCCTCAACGACCTCATGACCAAGTATGGGCTCAGCGGCCTCTTCGTACTCATGTTCAGCAACATCCCGGACACGGTCCTGTTCTGCACCTGGTCCAGCAACATGAAAGAGGTCAACGAGGTCCGCCGCCAGCTCGACGGGGAGGAGGACATCGTCTCCTCGGTGCCATATATCCTGTACGGCGGCCAGGTCTACCCCACTTGGAGGGATAGACTGGGAGACGAGACCTCCGGCGGGTGCTGACCTCAGACGCTGGACGGCAATCCTTCAACCTAACGGTGGAAAGAAGGCCCTCTCCGACCTCCCCGGCCGGGCAGTTCATGAGCTTGGTGTTGAACACAATCCCAAGACCTGCCCCGCGATGCGATCGTACATGAACGAACCATCAGGCTCGGAAATCATCATCAGCGACCTGACCAAGAGGTACGGAGAGGTGACCGCCGTCGACCACCTCACCATGAGCATCGCTCGTGGTGAGGTCTTCGGGCTGTTGGGGCCGAACGGGGCGGGGAAGACGACGACCATGAACATCCTCTCCACCCTGGACCTTCCGACCCAGGGAGCCGTTTCGGTAGGTGGCTACGATGTAGCCACGGAGGGCCAGGAGATCCGAGAGCTTATCGGAGTGTGCATGCAGAGCAGCTCGGTCCTTCCGCACCTCACCGGCAGGGAGAACGTGGAGCTGTTCGCGGGGCTGCATGCGCTGGGCAGGAAGGAAGCCAGGGAACGGGCCGGCACCCTGCTGAACACGGTCGGCCTGACCGCCGACCAGGGACGCAGGGCGGGCAAGTACAGCGAGGGCATGAAGAAGCGCCTGAGCCTAGCCATGGCCCTCGCCTCGAACCCCCGGATCGTGTTCTTGGATGAGCCCACCGCGGCCATGGACCCCCAGGCTCGCCGGGCGGTCTGGGATATCGTCACACGGATGAAAGAGGAGGAGCGAACGGTCCTCTTGACCACACACTATATCGAGGAGGCGGAGCAGCTCTGCGATCGGGTCGGAATCATCGACCACGGCCGGATGATCGCCACGGGGGCGCCCCGCGACCTCATCGTCCAGCACGGACGGGACAGCCTGGAGGAGGTCTTCATGGACCTTACCGGAAGGGAGATCAGGGAGGGGGGCGCATGAACGTTCGGCGCACCACGGCGATGGCGAGTTCCAATGTGAAGAGGATCCTCCGAGACCCTTCCCATCTCTTCCTAGTGGTCATCTTCCCGGTGGCTCTCACCGTGCTCTTCGCCACCGCCTTCGGAGGTCTCGGAGGATCCGCCGCCTCATACGACGTTGCAGTGGTCAACCTGGATTCGTCCAGTGAAAACTGGTCTTCTGCCCTGGTCGCCAATCTCCAGGGCACTGGGCTCATCACCATCACGCCTTACTCCAGCGTCCAGAGCGCCCGGGCCGACCTCTCCGAGGGGAAACTGCAAGCCATACTGGTCATTCCCGACGGTTTCGGGAGGGCGTGTCGGTCGTACATTTCCCATCCGAACGACCCTTCCAATTGGACCGACGCCGCCCTGCAGCTGGTCCTGGACCCCGGATCCATGGTCTCCATGCAGGCCATCCCTCCGATGGTCCAGCAGGCGTTGTCCGACCAAGTGTACGGCTCCTCCGTGGCCGGCCCGGTGAGCGTGAGCTCAGAGCGGATCAATGATTCCGACCACCTCACCGCGTTCGACCAGATGGCCCCCGGGGTCATCACCTTCGCCGCCGTGTTCCTCACCATGATCGTCGGCCAGTCCTTCGCCCTGGACCGGGAGCATGGGGTCCTTAGGAGGGTGAACACCACTCCCCTGACCTCGGGCGAGTTCGTCGCCTCGCACGTCCTCTCCAACATGGTCATCGCGCTGGTCCAGTTACTGCTGGTGTTCGCCCTGTTGTTCGGCCTGGGGTTCCACTACGTCTCGAGCGTGGAGGGGGTTATCATCGCCTTCGCCCTGGTGCTGGTGTTCTCGATATGCTCGGTCGGCTTCGGTCTCATCACCGCATCACTGGCCCGCTCACCGGGCCAGGCCACGATGATCTCCTTCGCCTTCATCATGCCTCAGATGTTCCTCGGCACCTTCATGGGCACTTCGCTGTCCTCGGCGGCCCAGGCGGTCGGTTCGGTCCTCCCGGCATATTACGTGACGGACGGATTGACGACCATCATGCTGCGGGGAGGCTCGATCACCGGCGGAACGGTGGTCTTGGACATTGCGATGGTAACGGTCTTCGCCCTCGCCGCCCTGATGATCGGCACGGCACTGTTCCGCCGCCTGGGGAACCGGTGATCGTTTGATCATCGAAGTGCAGCGGCTGGCCGCGGAGGCAGGAGGGAGCGGGGAGGAGAGCTTCATGACGGTCCGATCCTGTCCCCAGTACCGCATCGGGGTGGGAGCCAGGCAGGAGGGCGGGTTCTTCGTGGAGGTCATCATCGACCTCTTCCCCCGCTGCGTGGTGGACCTCGACCACCTAGAGGGGTGCGTGGTCCTGCTCCGCGGCCTAAGGGAACGAGGCTATGCCCTGAGCTGCGAGCGGGACCGAACGGTGAGCGCGGAGCGCGGGCTGAGAATGGAGGAGGTGGAGGGAGAGGCGGCCGCCGTGGACGCATCGGCCAGGGCGGCCATGGGTTAGCGTTTAGAGGCGGGTGAGATCGCGGGAGTCCTCGGACGGCGTGTCGTCCTGGGACAGGATCTCCATGATCTTTCCCTTCTTGTCGTCCTTCTTGCCGGAAGCGGACGCACGGTCCTCGGGGAGCAGTTCCTCGGGAGCAGGCTCCTCCATGGGGCCGTCGGCAGGCGCAGCCTGGGGGGCCGTCATCGTCTGGGTCTGGTCGGCGGGCGTGTACACCTGGGGTTCGGGAGCGTCCTGCTGCAGGGCCTCGATCTGGTCCGCCAGAGTGGGGGGCTCCTGTTCCACCTGCTTCTGCAGGGCCGCCCGGTATGCCTGCCGGGGAGCGTCCTGGGCCACTTTGCCGCCGTAGGAGTTGTTGGTGTCCCGCATCAGCTTCTGCACCATCCGGTCCTTGTCCGGGATGGCCGCCTTCAGCTCCCTGCTCTTGACCTGCGAGTTCATGTCCGCTTCGGCCAGTCGCTTCATAGCCCACCGCTGCTGGATGGCCTTGCGCTGGGCCTCCGTCTCGATTAGGTCGTGGTCGTCCACCGCCACGGGGACCTTGCTCTGGTCCACGAAGTTGATCATCAGGTTGCAGCGCGGGCAGGCGTCAAGGTGGTCAACGCATTCCATGCAGAACAGTGTCCCGCAGTTCGGGCATACCGCCACCGCATTCTCACCGTGGAACAGGCACTTGCGACCGTGGAACTCGCTGGTCCCGGGATCGAAGCTGACGGTCGCGGCGCTGCTGCGGTCCACCGCTCGGGGGGGCCTCTCATCCTCTTCCTTCTTCCTTCTCCTGAACATGGGTCTTGCCTCCTGTCTCTCGGCAGCCTCCGGCTCCTCATACCTGGCCGGCCGCCCCTTGGTCACTGGCACCTCTTCCGGGAGAGGCATCGGGGCGGCAGGCCGGGGCTCGGGAGCTCTCTCCCTGGCGACCTGATACTGCCGCGGCGGGGCCTCCCTGCCGTTGAGGTCGTTCAAAATGCTCATGATGCGCCGGGCGGTGTACAGCCCGACCTCGAGGTGCTGCATCACCCCCAGCGTGGTGTGGGCGTCCGCGGGAAGGTCCATCGCCGCCCGGACCATCTTCTCGGTCTTGCGGTCGACGTGCTCGGGCGGGAAGTCCATCCGGTTGACGGTCTCGATGTACGCCATCACCTTCTTGGCCTTGACCACGTCCCGGTCGCGCATGTTCATATACACATCCGCCAGACGCAGCCCTTGCTTCGGGTAGTTGGGGTTGCCCAGGGTGGACATGAGGACCTCATGGGAGAGCGTCTCGTAGGCGTGGAACTTTTCCTCGTCCAGGCCCTCGACGTCGACCTGTTCTTTGGCCCTCAGGAAACGATCCACCTCGTCCAAGGCGCTGAACGGCAGACCACATTCCTTGAACGCCTCCTCCCGGGTGATGCGGGCGTTGCGGCGGTACTCATGCTCGAGAACCTTGGAGGCGTAGATCGTTATCTGCCGTTCCTTGAGAAGCGTGTCCAGGGTGGCGTTGCCTTCCAGGGCGGAGGGCAACTGGGGATCGATCTCCAGCGCACGGTCGAATGCCCGTTTGGCGTGATCGAGCTTATCCATCTTCATGAGGATGCGACCCTTTCCGCTCCAGGCGTAGCGGTCCCGGGGCTCGTTGCCGAGCACGGTATCATAGCAGAGCAACGCCTCCTCGTCCTCACCCAGCTTCTCCAACAAGGCGGCCTTGTTTAGCCAGGCGCGATTGTTGGTGCGGTCGGCGGCGATGGAGCGGTCCAGGGAGGCAACGGCGTCGGGGATCCGGTTGAGCTTGGCCTGTGCCACCCCGATGCGCATCCACAGCTGGGCGTCGCTGGGATCGAGCTCAGCAGCGCTGATGTACGAGCTGAGAGCGTCATCCATCCTGCCCAGCTCCTCCTCCGCCCGGCCCTTGGAGCGGAAGGTGCTGGGCATGTTGTCCCCATACTCGATGGAGCGACCATAGCACTGTACCGCCTGCTCCTTGTTGCCCATCTTGTAAAGCACATTGCCCTTGTATCTCCAAGTCTGGAAGTCCATGCCGTTGAGCGCCAACGCCTCGTCCAGGCAGACCAGTGCCTCCTCGTAGTTACCCAGGGCGGCCAGCGCGCGGCCCTGGTCCATCTTGAAGGTGTTGTTGGCGGGATTGATCTCACTGGCCCTCTGGAACACCTGCAGGGCTCCGGCAACGTCCCGGGCCAAGAGCATCGCCCGCCCCTTGTTGTCCAACATGATCGCGTCGCCGGGATCGAGCCTCCACCCTTGGTCGAACGCCTCCACTGCTGCGGCGTAGTTATCCAGTTCCATCAGCGCCAAGCCCTTCTTGTTCAGCAGGGTCTTGTCGTTCGGGTCCAGCTTGCTGGCGTAATCATACTCCACCAGCGCGTCCTCCAGACGGCCAATAGCCTGCAGGGCTTCCCCCCGGTCGGCATGAGCCGTCTTGGACCGTGGTTCGATCTGAAGGAGGACGTTGCAGGCCTCGATCACGCCGGGGTAATCTCCCTTGGTCATGAGAGCATCCTTCTTCCTCTCCAGCACCACCAGGTTCCGGGGGTCGGTGTCCAGCACCCGGTTGTAGGCCTTCAGGGCGTCGTCGACGCGGCCGACGGTCTGCAGGGCCATGGCACGGTCGACCGCGGCAGGGTGGTTCCGAGGATCCAGCTTGAGGATGTGATCACAGGTCGTGATTATCTCGTCCGTCCGTCCCAGTATCTTCAGCGACTCCTTCTTGGCCTCCAGGGCCTCGATGTCCTTGTGGCCCAGGGCGATGGATCGGTTGAAAGCGTTGACCGCCTCGACGTGATTGCCCAGGATGGCCAGGGAGCGACCGCGCTGGGTGTGGGCGATCTTGTTCTTCTCATCTATGGCGATGGCACGATCGAAGCTCTGGATGGCCTCGGAATGCTTTTCCATCATGGCCTGGGCTATGCCCTTGCTGATCCAGATGTTGTAGTCGTTGATATCCAGTTTGAGCGCCTCGTCATAGGACACTAGCGCCTCCTCGTACCGCTGGTCGGACACCAGGGCCATGCCCCGGGACCACCACAGCAGCTTGTTGCCTGGCTCCAGGGAGATCGCCTTGGCCAGCGCCTCGGCCGCCTCCGAGAACCGACCGGCGGCGTACAGAGTGTCGCCCTTGACCCGCCAGAACGTCGGATCGGAGGAGAACAGCTCGGTACCGGCGATCGCCTTTTCCAGGGCGCGGTCCATCTTCTTCTGGTTGAAGAGCGAGATGCACAGATTGCGCAGGGCGTCCTGATTGCCCGGCTCGAGCTCCAAGGCCTGTTCGTACAGGTGGGTGGCGTCATCCCTACGGCCGGAACGGTCCAGGGCTATAGCGGCGTCGATCATCGCCCCGGTATTACGGGGGTTGACGCGCAGTAGCCGCTCGCAGGCGTCCAGGACATCTTTGTCCTTTCCTATGCCCTTGTAAGCCTCCTTGAGGGCGATGAGTACCTTCTCCTTGTCGTCATGGGCCTTAAGGGTCTTCTCCAGCGTCTTGGCCGCCTCCTGGAAGCGCAGCGCCTTGGTGTAGGCGACCCCCATCTGGTACATGCTCTCCGGATCGTGTGGGTTGCGGGCCAGGATCTCCGCGCTGTTCTTGACGATCTCGTCCCCCATGCCAAGGGCGACTGAGATATCCCGCTTGCGGGCCAACAGCTCCGGCTCCCCGGGGAACGCCTTGAGCGCCTGGTTGACCGAATCCAGGGCCTCCTTGAACCGCTGGGACTTGACCAGGGCGCCGATCTTACCCTTGTGCAGAGCCAGCTCCGGCTTCTGGGCCAGGAGGTTCGACGCGGCCTCCACCGTCTCCGGCCACTTCTCCTGGGCCAGCACCGTGCGGTATCTACCCTCCAGTGCCGGCAGGTACTTGGGGTCTATCTTCAGGGCGTTATCGTAGACCTTCTCCGCCTCCTCCAGGCGCTTGAGCTGCTCCAGGAGGGGACCCACTTCGACCCACGTCTCCTTCCTGTCGACGTCGGCCCGGAGCGCCTCCCGGTAGAACTTGACCGAACCGTCCAGGTCGCCTGAGGAGCGCAGGACCTGGGCCTTCCCAAGGTTCGCGCTGAACGATGCAGGCTGGAGCTCCAGCACCCGGTCGTAAATGGTCGAGGCCTCCTCCTGGTCGTTCCTCTCCACGAGGATCTTGGCCTTGACCAGCATCACGTCGACGTTGTCGGGGTCCTGGGCCAGGACGTCCTCGAGGGCCTTGAGGGAATCATCGATGCGCTTCGCCCGCAGCAGCGCCTCGGCCTTGGCCACCGACCACTTCAGGCGATCGTCGAGGTTGATGAGAATGTCATAGGTGTCGATGTCGGATGGGTCCATCTCCACCACCTTGGTGTAGGCCGCCACAGCCTCCTGCTTCCTTCCGGCCTCCTCCAGCACCTTGGCCTTTTCGAACAGGAGCTTCCTGTCGTTGCCCTTGAGCTCCAGCGCCTTATCCATGACCGCGTTGGCCTCGGAGTGAGTGCCGTTGGCGGCGAGCGCCCGGGCCCGGGCCGCCAGGACCATGGGGTCGGAGGGATTGAGCGACACTGCCTTGTCTGCCGTCTCCAGGGCGCCCTTGGGGCACTGGGCCTTTATGAAGATCCCGGACATGATGATGAGAACTTCGGCATAGTCCTTGGAGCGGGGGCTCCCCTTGACCGCGTTCCGAGATGCCAGGTCCTTCGCCTTTTCGAGCTCGGCCTTCGCCTCCTCTACATGGCCTCGAGCGAGCTGCAGATCAGCATTCTCGATAAGCTTCCGAGCTCTATAGAGCCCTCTAAGCTCCTTGTCGCGGAGCGACTCTAGAAATCCCATCCCATCACCTAACTGGGCGGCCTATCGTGCTATATGCATAAAAAGGCTTTTCTAAAAGTACCATTTTGGCCGAGAACGTCGTCCAATCGTCGGACACTGCCGGTCCGGCGGTATCCCAACAGACCATCTGGGTAGTAGTAGTTATCGTTAGTCGCCGACGGTAGGCGAGTTTTTATATAGGCGAGAGCGGTGTTCCGATGAATGTCTGACTGATGTCGGACGCAATATCTTCGGATGGGATGCAACATTGAATAAAAGGCACGCTTCGGTCCGTGACGATGATTTCGATCCCGAGGTCGAGGCTTGGATGAGATCTCATACCGTTGGCGATCTCAAGGCCCTTGCCGAGAACAAGAGAAGCAAGGGCGAGAACGTCAGCGGATTGATGGCCGCACTCCAGGCCCTGGACGAGATCGAACAGGGGCAGCTGTTAAGGATGGGAAACAGCTGAACCGTTCATCACCATAGAGCGACGACTGCCACCTTTGGAGAGAGCACGGGATGGGGTGCTCCCTCTCCCCCCTTTCTTATTCACACTAACGTAATCATACGTACACCTCGGCCTCCCCGCTGACGGCGGCTTCCAAAATCCTCTGGGCCACTTTCTCCGGGGAATCCACATCTCTGAGACCGCCCCGGACCGCCTGCAGTGCGTCATCGGTGTGGATGGTGTGATGGGGGAAATCCGTCGCAGTAGCTTTAGGCAGAACCACGGACACCACGATGCCATCTCCGGCCAGCTCGTTCCTCGCCGTAAGCGACAGGGCGTTCAGCGCATACTTCGTCGACGCGTACCCTCCCACCAGGGGGAGAGCCTTCTTCGAAACGATCGAGCTGACGTTCACTATGGTCCCGCCGCCCTGGGTCCGCATGAGCGGTATCGCTTCCTGCATCGCCACCAACGGGCCGTAGAGGTTCACGTCCATCAGATGCCGGAGGTCCTCAATGGCGATTTCTTCCACCGGGCGATACATGCCCTGGCCCGCGTTGTTGATGAGAACGTCCAGCCTTCCGAAGTGACGGTGGGCGTAGCGGACCATGTGCCGCACCTCCTCCGGTCGGGCCATATCCGCGGATATTGTTAGCACATCGTCCAGAGATTCGGCAAGCTCTGCCAGCCTTCTTTCCGACCGCGAGGCCAACGCAAGCCTGGCGCCCTCCCTGCCGAAGAGCTCGGCGGTCGCCCTCCCGATGCCCTCGGACGCTCCAGTGATTAGCACGACCTTTCCCTTGATCCCGGCCACACGGTCACCCGGCCACGCGGAAGGCGATGCGCGTAGATATCCTTGTTCCCCCTCCGACGTTGTTAGCGGTCCAGCGATGTAGCCGCAGGGGGACGAGCCAGAGGGTGTGCGCTCAATAACCATTTTAAAGGGGAAGTGAGTTAGGGGGTGTCGCGCAGGTGTAATCTAGTTGGTTAGGATTTTAGCCTTCCAAGCTAAACGCCCGGGTTCGAATCCCGGCACCTGCACTCTTTTCCACATCTAACTTCTTCTCGAGTTTGTCGACGGAGCGGCGACATCAAGCGCTCATCGGGATGCTGAAGAAGAATGTGCTTCCCTTGCCTGGCTCGCTCTCGAACCAGATACGGCCGCCGTGACGCTCTACGATCTTCCTGCTGATCGCCAGGCCGATCCCGGTGCCGGGATACTCGTCGTGGGTGTGGAGCCGCTGGAACATGTTGAACAGCTTCTCGGCGTACTTGGGGTCGATGCCGATGCCATTGTCCCGTACGCCCATGACCCACTCCTCGCCACGGAGATAGGCGAAGACCTGTACTCGAGGTGGGGCGGCCCCGTGGAACTTGATGGCGTTGCTCACCAGGTTCTGTAGCACCTGGCCCATCTGCGTTCGGTCGGCCCAGACGGTTGGCAGTCTCTCGACCGCGACCTCCGCGCCGTTGCTGGCGATAGCTTCTCGAAGGTGCTCGACCACCTCCCCCATCACCTCGTTCAGGTCCACTCGCGCATATGGCTTGGTGGCCATGTCCACTCGCGAATAGGCGAGCAGGTCGTTAACCAGGTCCCTCATCCTCTGGGCGCCCCTTACTGCGTAGGCCATGTACTCCCTGGCCCGAGGACTGAGCTCCTGTCCGTACCGGTGTTCCAGGAGGTCGATGTAACTGGTCACCATGCGCAGCGGCTCCTGCATGTCGTGGCTCGCCACATAGGCGAACAACTGCAGCTCGGCGTTCGACCTCCTAAGCTCCTCCTCCGCCTTTACCCTGGCAGTGTTGTCAACTACCAGGGACAGCACTGACACCATCTTGCCGCTCTCGTTCCCGAACACAGTGTTGTACCAGGTGCAGTAGATCACCTGGCCGCCCTTGGTGAGGTTGCGGTTGGAAGAGACGACCTTGGTGCTGGCCCTGTCGGTGAGCCTCGACATGGCACTCTCGACGATGGTAAGGTCCTCGGGGTAGACTATTCCCAGTTCCATGATCCTCTTGCCGATGGTCTCCTCGGCGGTCCAGCCGAACATTCTCTCCGCCTCACCGGCCCACCGGGTGACCACGAAGTCGGCGTCCCACTCGATGACCGCCTGAGGGGCGTTCTCGACGTGGAAGCGTAAGCGCTCCTCGGCGCGCCTCATCGCCTCCTCCGACACCTTGACCTCAGTGATATCCACGATCGAGAGAAGGAAGCTGTCCCGATCCAGCGGCACGATGACGTTGAGATAGTAGCGGTTCGATAGCTTCACAAAGTGCTCGATGGTAATGGGCTCTCCGCTCGCCCTGACCTTGCGCACGAATGGGAGAAAGAAGGGCATGGCGCTGCCGTAGAAATCCGAGAAATTGCGGCCCTCCATCTCGTCCCTGCTCTTCCTTAGGGCCCTCTCCATTGCCGGGTTGACCTTGAGGATGGTCCAGTCGATGACTTCTCCGTGATCATCAAGGATGTACCTCTGCAGGGACACTCCCTCATGGAGGCTTTCGAACAATGATCGGTACCTTGTCTCGCTCTCGCGAAGGGTTTCCTCCATCCTCTTGCGCTCGGTGATGTCCGAGAAGGTGTTGGCACATTGCCCGCGTCCCGCCTTCCAGGCATGGACTTCATACCACATGCCGAGTGCTGCTCCATATTCCTCGAAGGTCTCTGGCTCCCCGGTCCGCACGATTCGGGCATATGTATCCAACCAGCGGTCCTCCACCATGCCGAAGATCTCCCTGACGGTATGGCCGATGAGTTGCTCCCGGCCCTTTCCCGTCAGCCTCTCGAAGGCTGGGTTCACCTCCCGGTACCGGTAGTCAACCGGCTTCCCTTCCTCGAAGATTACCTCCACCACCTGGAAGGCCTCGGTAAGGTTGTTAAACAGAGATCGGTACCGGGCCTCACCCTCATACGGGCCCTCTGGCCCAGGGCTCGCGGGGACCTCCCTGAGCGCCACCAGCGTGCCTCCGAGACGACCGCCCTCGCTCAAGAGGGGCGATGATCGATATGATATCCAGATACCAGAACCGTCCTTGCGACGCGCCCTGACCTCCTGGCAGCCCGGCCGTTCGCGCAGGCCTGGACGCTCCACAGGGGCCAGGAAATCGGAGACCGGGCGACCAGTCATTTCCTGAGGATCGTATCCGAGGAGAGCAGCGCCGCGATCGTTCACAAGGCCGATGCGGCCACCCGGGTCGAGGATCCAGATGCCCTCGTCGACTTTATCTCCTGGACCGTTGATCGGATCGGACTGCAACATCGGGGGGCCGTTCTCCATCTTCTCTATCCTGAAGCTCGACCGATCCATCGCCGTTCGAACTCCATGTCTAAAATAGAGGTCCTATAGAATCTATGTTTTCCAAAAATGGGGTCGAGCCGTCAGTGATGGGCCCATTGATAAAAGCCGCCATCGATGGTGAGCGATACCTAGGCGAAGGCCTCGAGCGTCACAATATAATTCATTTCGACCTTGACCCGGTCGCCATAGAAGAAGGGATTTGCGAGAGGGGTCGGGCAAACCCCTGGCTCGCTTTGGGATGACACATCTTCCTCGATGTCACAACGCACCCCGTTGGCGCGGTAGACCTCCTCCCAACTGTTATCCTCCACGTCGGTGAGCATTGTCACATCACTGTTACTGTGAACAGCACCCGTTTTTATATTCTCGACGGCGGGAGGTGGGTGAAAATCTAACTAGATAGCATATACCTGGCAAGCAAGGTGGAAGTTTGAAAGTGGCTACTTCCGCTTCCTCTTGTGCCGGATGCGGACCGCCTCGCCCCTCCGGCTCTGCACCATCTCTTCCCCCGACATCGAGGCCACTCCGACACCTTCCAATTCGCCATTGCGCACGATGGCCACCTCGTCTCCGGTCCGGATGCGGTGGTCCGCCCCGGTCACCCCTACCGCGAACAGGTTGCCGCTCAGGTCGAAGTCGCCCATTTCCACCGTGGCGATGCCATTGTCCATCAGCACCTTTCCCCCGTCCATGGTTAGGGAGAGCATACCCCGCTCCGGCGTCAGCATTCCGAGCTGCACGTCCCCCCGCAGGAACTTGAGGTAAGGATACTTGCCCATCACCGAGCATCCGTCCAGCAGGGCTGCCCCCTCTTCCCCAAACTGATACCTGGCCTGGGACCGCATGAGCTCGACCCGGTCCACCGCCCGGGGGACCTTCTCTACATTCCCGCATGCTTCCTCCAGCTCCTTGCGCAGGCCCTCCAATGCTTCGGGGGTTGTCGTCCCCGAGCCCTGGGTGGTGTCCACGCAGTCGACGACCTCGCCCACGAACCCGCTCTCGCTCCCCAGGTGGGATATTATCTTCGAGAACCCGAAGGATGCCGCGTGGACGACCAGCTCCTGGATCATGCTGACCTCCTCGCGGTCCCAATTGCCGGTTACCGGTATGTCGTACTGGGCCGCGGGATAGAATAGCTCCAGCTCCCGGGGCACCGCTCCCAGGGGGGAGGTGATGATCAGTTCCTGCACCACGCTGGAGTTGGGAACGGAGAGGAGCACCTCTTCGAACATCCGGTGACTCTTAGATGTGAAGTAAGGCTTCTTGGCCGAGCAGGGGATGAGCAGGAGGACCTTCTTGTGAGCACCTGGCTTCCATCTCCCGATGATGCGGCGGCGGAAGCGCCATACGTCCGGGCGGAACAGGGAGGCTTTGGAATTGGCGTAGAACCTTGGGCCGACGACAGGCCAGCGCTTCTCCTGGTACTCGTAGTGCCGCAGATCCAGGACTCTCAGCGCGGCCACCATCCACGGGCTGGCATTGACCCTGGTCTCCACCAGCTCCCGCAGCCTACCGATCCTCACCATGTGCCGCACCAATTGCAGCTCCCTCCACGCAGCCTCCAGATTGTGGGTCCCCGCCCCATCGGCTCCCGCCAGCCAGCTGCCGTCCTCCACCGTCATCGAACCCTCGGTCAGCAGCAGTCTCCTCCGGGCCGACTGGTAAAGCGGCAGAGTCGAGTCGAAAAGGTCGATGCCCAGGTAGGTGAGCAGGGCCAAGTTGGACGGCTCCATCAGCCCGGGGGCGTAGATGAGCTTGTCCGCGCCCGCGGCCTCACGCAGCGCGACCACAGTATCCACGAACACGCGAGCGTCCCGCCGGAGTTCGAAGGCGTTGCCCAGGACGACGATCTCCTCGGGACGCCCCGACAACGATGCGGGCCGTCCGCGCACCACGATGGCATTGGTGCCCTCCTCGACCGTAGCCTCCTTCAACGCGTCCAGCGGCCGAATGATGGTCTGTCCGAAGCTCGCCAGTTCCCCGCCGTCCTTGCTCCTCACCTCGGTCCGCTTCCCTCCGGTGACGGTCAGCTCGGCGTACGGGGGCGCTGAGTACAACGGTGAATCGCGGAACAGGATATTGGGGAATTCGACCTTGGTCGGTCCGGCGGTCCAGCGTCCTGTGCGGGCCGGGCCAGAGCGGTCGGTGACGTCGAGCATGCACGTGGATTGAACTTGACCTTAAAAAACAATGGGGGAAGGGGTTTCAGAAGGTATTGACCAGCTGGTGCGCCTTTACGACGGCCCGCGCTTCCTCCCACGAGATCAGTTTCACTCCCTCTAGGACCTTCATGTCGCCCGCCCTGGCCCTCAGGTCCGGCTCCACGCAGTACACGGACCCATCGAGGTCTATGATATCCTGCAACGCCTCCAGGTTCGACGGCATGCCGACCGCTCCGGGGCTCTGGGTCTCCAGGGCGTTGAGCGTACCATCGCCCATCAGCAATAAGTTGGAGTTGTCCATGATCCCGCTGACCTTGCCTCCCAGGGCCAGCCTGGCCCCGGCGAACGCTTCCTCCAGCCCGTACGGCGGTTTGGTTATGAGTACCAACAAACTCTCGGCCATGATCTCACCTCGCGATCGTCACCAGGCGGTCCGACTCGGACGCCATGCGGGAGAAGTCGTTGGTAATGCTTCCGATCTTCGTCCCCTCGATCTCCTCTCCCCGGCGCACGCCCCGGGCATGGCAGCAGGTCTCGCACACCACGACCTCCAGGCCCTCCTTTACCATCTTCGCCAACTCGTTACCAACGTTGGGGAAGCGCTTGGGGTCCTGGCCGGCCTTGATGAGGGTGATCCCCTCACCATAACCGAAAATCTTCACCTTGTGGCCCTTGTCCATGGCCGCCCTCGCCAGCTTGACGACGACGTTGGTGTCCATGTTCATCATCGTTCCCGAACGCAGCTGAATGCACATAGTTCCCATGTCCAAGCCTCACAAAGTTATGGTCTGGTCGTATTCGTTCATGATGAGATCGACCGCCCTCGGGTAATTAATAACCTCGAAGCCCTTGCCCGCCCTCCCCTTGAAGCCGCGGGCCTCCAGGTCGTCCTCCATGACGTAGACCTCGTCGGCCACATCGACGATTTCCTCCCGCCGGTCCGCGAGGACCGTGAAGAGCGTGGCGTCCTCGAACAAGAGGACGCCAATGCGGTCATCGCCTCCCAAGGCCGCTACCGCGTCCAGGTCGTGGTACTCATGGGGCGATTTCAACAATATGAACAGAGTGGATGACATGTTGATCCTCAGCCTACGAAGAACTGCATGTCCGTATCGGCGGCGATGTCGAGGAATCCGGCAGCCCCGATGACCTTCACTCCATCCACCAGGTCGCTCTGCTTGATCTGCAGGAGGGACATGGTCGTGCTGCAAGCGTACAGGCTGACGCCAAGGTCGGCGGCCATGGCCAGCTGCTCAGGGTAGTTCACTACCCCGCCCTTGGCCATGCGCTTTATGAACGTCCCGGTAAATAGCCTGTAGATACCCGGCAGTTTGGGCTTGGTCCCCTTTTTCAGGAGGTTAAGCCCGAAGAACGTGAAGAATATATGCGCCTCCATACCCATGCTGGCGGCAGTGTTGGCGATCATCAATGCCATCATGCCCTTGTCGAATGTGCCTTCGGACACTACGATCACTAGTTTCTTTGTGTCTGCCACATGATCACCTCGTTTGCTTGAACTACGATCTTCAATCAAATTTCTGACCCGATGAACCGGCCGAATCGTTCCCTACTGTTCTTACTTCAGCTTCTTGATTCGGTAGGTGAAGATCCCGTTACCCTCCTTCATCTCCACCAACTGGTTCCCCGTCCTCTGACACCACGCCGGGACATCGTTCTTTGAACCTATATCGCTGGCGATAAGGTCCACCTCGTCCCCGATCTTCATGGTCTTCATCTTCTTCGCGAGCTGCACGATCGGCATCGGGCACATCATTCCTTTAACGTCCAATGTCTCAACCATTTCGTTCTCTCCTATCGGTTTTGCACGGTTGTGCAATAACTATATATAACCCCCTTTATAATGCTTTCCCAGTAAGGGTTAGGGATGTGAACGATGCCACCGCAGAGAACCATTGCCACCATAGCCTCGTGCAAGGACATCGTTCAGTGTGCATTCAGTCTAAATGACTTCGAGGTCGAGGTCTTCCGTGCCGCTGCTCAATACGGGCCGATGCGTGCAGATGAACTGGCCGACATCATGGGCCGGGAGAGATCAACAGTCTATCGCGCCCTCCAGAAGTTATTGAGCTGTGGAATGTGCATCCGCGAGACCCACTCCCTGGAGAAGGGCGGCTATTATCATACATATAGCGCGATCAAGAGGCAAGAGCTGAAGATGAAACTAGAGCAGTGCGTTGAGGAATGGAGCCTTAGGATGCGGGAGGCGTTGTCCCGCTTCGACGAGAACCTGTTCTCAGACGATGGCCTGCAGACAAATGGCCACTGACTGAACAGTTATTATAACCCCCCTTGGCCATTCTCAACCGACCGCCATGACGTTCAAAGGGATGGATGTCGTTTCTGTTCGTGACCTGAGCAGAGAGCAGATCGAGCAGGTGCTCGACCTGGCACAGAAGATGGTGCCGTACGCTAAGGGAGAGAAGACCACCAAGATCCTCGAAGGCAAGATCTTGGCCAACCTGTTCTTCGAGCCATCCACCCGGACCCGGCTGTCGTTCGAGAGCGCCATGACCAGGGCGGGTGGGCGATGCATAGAGATCGCCCAACCCCTGACCTCGTCCACAGTCAAGGGGGAGACCCTGGCCGACACCGTGCGGATGGTGGACGGGTACTCCGACGCGATAGTCCTCCGTCATCCTCACGAGGGCGCGGCCAGGCTGGCAGCGCACTTCTCCTCCAAGCCGGTCATCAACGCCGGGGACGGGGCGGGGCAGCATCCTACTCAGACCCTGCTGGACCTGTTCACCATCAGGCAGCAGACGGGGGCCATCGCCGGCAAGAAGGTGGTAATGGTTGGCGACCTCAAGTACGGTCGCACCGCCCACTCCCTGGCCGAGGCGCTGGCGATGTTCGGAGCGGACCTGACCTTCGTGGCGCCGCCTCTTCTGCAGATGCCCCGGGAAACGGTCAAGCAGCTGGAGAAGGAGGGCGTTAGAGCCAGGCTCAACACCAACCTTGAGGAGGTCATCGCCGATGCCGATGTTCTCTATGTGACTAGGATACAGCGGGAGAGGTTTCCCGATCCCTCGGAGTATCAGAAGGTGGCAGGCTGCTACCGGGTGGATAACACCCTCCTAAGGGAGGCTAAGAAGAACCTCGTCATCATGCACCCCCTGCCAAGGGTGGACGAGATCGCTCCGGAGGTCGACTACACCGAGAACGCCAAGTACTTCGTTCAGGCGTTCAATGGGGTGCCGGTAAGGATGGCACTTCTTTCGATGGTCATGGGAGGTGAGCTGATATGAAGGACTTCCGGGTCACTCCGATACGCAACGGGACGGTCATCGATCATATCGACTGCGGGCAAGCCCTCAAGGTGCTCAGGATCATCGGGGTCACCGGCGACGTCGCATCTACCGTGTCGGTGCTGATGAGGGTGCCGTCGAAACGGGACGGGTGGAAGGACGTGGTCAAGGTAGAGGATCGCGAGCTCGATCCGAGGGAGGTGGACAAGATCTCACTCATCGCGCCTAAGGCGACGATCAACATCATCCGGGACTTCAACGTCTCGGAGAAGTACAACGTGACGATGCCTGATGTCGTGAAGGGCATCGTCAAGTGCGGGAACCCCAACTGCATCACCAACAAGAACGAACCGGTGGAGCCGCAGTTCACCGTCGAGTCCAAGGATCCGGTGGTCCTCAGGTGCTTTTACTGCGACCGCATCCAGGAAGACTTCTCCGAGCGACTCATATAAACCCCTTACTAAAAACCATTTTTAAGGCCGCCAAGCGGCAGAGCCTCGTGGTGACCAGCGGTCAAAAAAGATTCAGCGGAGCCAGACCAGCTCTTCCTTGGTCCGGGTCACGATGTGGGTCATATTCTCGAGGATCTTGGCGTCCTCCGTCTCCCGATCCACGGTGGCCACGATGAGAAGGCTGGAAGAAAGCTCAGAGATGTACAATTTGGTATTGCGGAACACCGCGATGACGTAGTCGATCTTGTCTCGGAAGATATCGTTCTTGGTTGCCTCTGCCGCCGAGAACATGATGGCCGCCATCGCCGAGAAGGTCTCTGCCCGAGCCGACGACGCCGCCTTACCGGCGACAAGCAGGCCCGTCTTGGATACAATAGAGACGCTCTGAATGCTCTTTCCCTGGGGAAATTCCCCATTAATGATCTCCTCAAGGATGTTCTCGACCGACTTGGCGTCCTGCACCTGCCTTCCTCCACAATACGGAGCCTGGTCTCCCAGGTATAGATGTAGATAAGCGAGAGCATGATTATAAATGTACGGGGCCAGAAAACCAAAAGGTAAAGTTATCCGGCCGCCACTCTTGATGATACATAGCGTAAGCTGGGCCTGCCTGGAGGAGAGGCCCGATGATGGAGTCGAAACTAAGAAAAGCACTAGTAGGTCGTCATCGTTCCATGCTCAGCAGGTAGTTCAGAATTGCCAAAGGTCATTATTCTAACGGGCATGCCCGGAGCGGGCAAAGAGGAGTTCGTCCAGGTCGCCCTGGAGAACGGATATAACATTATCCGCATGGGCGATGTGGTCCGCGAGGAGGCCAAGCGCCGAGGGACGGCCATGGACGATCGGGGTGTGGGCGGGTTCGCCAATCAGGAGCGCGAATCGCACGGCCCAGGGATCTGGGCGGAGCGATGCCTGCAGGCCCTAGACGAAGGAGACACGGTGATCGACGGCTCCCGCAGCCTGATCGAGCTGGAGGTCTTCCGCCGCTTGTTGGGCGGCGACCTGCGCCTGGTGGCCATCCACTCGTCCCCGCAACAACGCTTCCTACGACTGCAGAGAAGGGGACGCTACGATGCCCCTCCAGACCACGAGGCGTTCAAGGAGCGGGACAGGCGGGAGCTCGGCTGGGGGCTTGGCTCGCTCATAGCCATGGCTGACGTCATGCTCGTCAACGAGGGCACCCTGGAACAGTTCCGGAGGTACGCCACGGAGGAGCTGAGAAGAATATGGTGAAGTTTAAGGTGGTGCGCCTGTGCAAGGAAGAAGCGGTCTCCGTCGTCCCGACCGAGATGCTTCGCTACGACCTCGATAAGGCCGCTAAGCTCCTAGAGTCCAAGGGGTACGAGGTCGTATCCCAGGGATTGATGGTCATTGCAAAGGGGGGCGGGCATGAGGTGACCCTGTACGCCAGCGGTCGCATGCTGCTGTCTCGGGTGGAAAATAAGGAAAAGGCCGGGGAAGTGGCCAAAGAGGTTTATGCAACAGTGGAGGGCTCATCGGAGCCTTCGGCCGCCAAGAGGTCCTGAGATATCTCCTGCGCGGAGCGCTCCATGTCCTCGGCGTCCATCTTCAGTTCCGTCCTGGTTCCGTCGCGGTAGCTGATGGCCAGTCCGAGATGGTCGTCCTCCAGGCTTATCTCTACGGAGCGAAGATTGGAGATATAGTAGGTCACACGGCTCTCGGGGTCCGTACGGCTAAGGATATTCATCTGTTCCATCTCCTTCACCATGCGGTAACAGCGGGAGACGGATAGGTTGGTGACAGCAGCGATTTCCCGGGCGGACCGTGGAGTGGTCTCAATGGACGAGAGTATCTTCCGGCTATCGATGTTGCATGCCAGTTGGGCTATGTCGAAGTACATTGCATCCCTTCCTCGGTTACCTACTGGCGGCGACATATAAAGGTATTTTTTTCAGATTATCTAGTGTGATATCATTAAACAATGATAATATTGAAAAAGGGCCTAGAGCCTGCGCTCCATTGCGGCCAATATCATTTAAATAGAATTATATATGCTTATAACGATTGCTGCCTGGCCATCAAGGGATGCTGATGAACAAACAAAATTCCTTAGCTTGCTTGCTCTCGTTAATAATGGTATCATTGCTACTTCTCGTTTCGTTCAGCGCCCCATTATCCCCTTCCAGGGCCATCTCGCCGACGAGTTCCGATTCTGGTGCCCATTACTCCGAGGCGAACCTGTTCGCCCGGAACACAGTGTTCACCGATCGGGTCCAATCATATTCGATGCCCGGTGATGTCCGTGATATGGCTACCGGTGACTTGAACCACGATTCTTACACCGATTTTGCAATAGCTACCGGGACTGGCGTGACAATCTACTACGCCAATTCTACTGGATCTCTCGTTAGCTCATTCAACTTACCCTTGAGCGCAAGCGATGTCCGGCGGATCGCGGTGGGCGATCTGGATAACGACGGGAAGGACGATATTGCCGTCACATATATTGGTTCGTCGGATGCCCTTCCCTGCATCGGCATCTTCTATCAAAAAGACAGCTTCACATATTCATCCTCCTTGCAGATACAGACATATGACGACCCTTGGCAGGTCGTCATCGGTGACTTTGCCAATACCAGCACGAACGGCTTGGCCGTGATTTGTCGTGGAGACCCTGGCAATGGCCTCTCCGCAGAACTAATGCTTCTGAAGGAACCATTCTACAAACTTGGTGACAGAAAAGCCATCGAACTCTCTGGATTGACCAATCTCCAGCTCCTGGCATCTGGATATGTTAACACCGACAGTCGCCTCGATCTGGTCGCAGGTGACTCCTATGGGAAGAACATTGTCGTCCTCACTCAACCGGCTACTTTTTCCACCTCATGGTCCCCGGTGACCATGGACATCGGGGGCTCGATCGCGGACATCCAGTTCATTGACTATTCGGGCAACGGGATCGCTAAAGATCTGGCGGCAGTAAAGTACGGAGTGGACTCGGGACAGGTGGAGATTAGGATCAACGACGGGAGCGGAATTCCGATCGCCTCGGGCAAGGTACTCTCGCTCTCAGGAGCCAGCTCGCTGGCGATGGGGGCCATGACCTCAACCCAGTATCCTGACATGGTGGTCCTGTCCAGCTCAGAAAGCCTGCTAAAGATGTATCCACGTCAATCCAGCGGCCTAGATGCCAACACTTACTTCCAATTCCCGGTAAACACTGCTCCCATCAAGGCCAAGATCCTGGAGTACGGCGTATACGTGCTTTCGTCGGGAAGCGCTGCTGCTGGACCGACTCTCGATCTGTACCGTTACGTAGGCTCCAGCATAGGGAATGCTAATGGGAACAGCTTCCTGACCGATGGTCAGCCGACTGTAGTATGCGCCGGGGATGTTACGTTCGATATCGTGGCTGCGGCTTACGACGGCCAGAACGCAGTGTACATTACAACTCTCACTGGGTTAAGCAGGGTCATTACCACTGTCAGCGTCCCCACCAGCCTGTACATCGGCGATCTGGATGGCGATGGGGTCGGGGATCTGGCCATTGGATTCAGGAGCTCCAACAGCGTTGTCATCTACAAGGGATCAAGCGGATTCATGAGCAACAATCAGCCGGTGACAATCTCCCTCTCCCTGAGCCAGCCACAATCCCTGACCGGCGGGAGGATCGAATCGATCGGTAAGGATGTGCTTATAGTAGGTTGCAAGGCAGGCATCGACGTCATATATGACGCCCTTTCAGGGTCGCCGACCCAGGAGACCATCGGGACCGGTAACTCTGGTGACCGGACCGATGTTGCCTTTGGTCGTCTGAGTTCTACTGGAGCAAATGGTGGCATCGCCGCTCTTAACGGCAACAGCATCGAGATCTATCTTGTCAAGAGCTCCCCGACGATAGGCGACTGTTATGATTCCACCTACAATGCACACCTCTCCATGTACGGTTCCACCCCAACATCCATAGCGGTTGGGAATTTCGACGGTTCGGGCGGTGATGACGTCGCCGTGGCCACGACCGTAGGCCAGAGCCAGAGCCAGATAAAGATCTTTATTAATTCCGGATTTTATGATTGGTCATCTGCATCCGCATCCATCTCTCTTCCAGGAGCTGCCAGCCAAATACGATCGGCCGATCTGAATGATGATGGTAAGGCCGATATTGCGGCCAGATATTCATCGATCGCCAAGGTTGGTGTTTGGTTGAGTAAAACTGGCATGGTTTTCACAAACCCATTCAACCTAACTGCGGGGGGGGTAGCAAATGGCATCTATGTCGGCGACATAAATGGCGATCTAAGAGACGATGTTCTTGCTTCCTCATCAACAGCCGAAACGGTCAGTTGGTGGTTCCAGAATGACCTCGCGCCAACTGCAGCGATGTGGCAATCAAGCCTCGCGATCGATATCGGGGCAACAGTGAGCTTCGATGCCTCCAACTCCACGGACTCGCACTCGGACATCGGTTCCTTGTCCTATCTCTGGAATTTCGGTGATGGTGGCTCATCGACGAGCAAGGTCGCCACTCATATATATTTAGAATCGGGTATCTATGCTGGCTCCCTGACAGTCTCCGACCGCAGCGGCCTAACCGACACCCTCACCTTCGTAACCCAGGTTTACAATCCACTGACGGCATCGTTCATAATTTCTAACTCTCATCCGATGATCGGTGAGAACATAACGATCCAAGATACTTCGGGCATCTCGCAGGATCGTATAGCATCTAGAGTGTGGTATCTAGGCGATGGCCGTTCGATTACAGGCTCTCAGAGCGCCAATTTTAGCTATACTTTACCCGGCGATTATGTCATTACGTTGGCCATAACAGATAAGCGGGGTGTGACGGTCGCATCCAACCAAACGATCAGGGTGGTATCCAGTTCAGAGGTCGTTGAAAGTGTTGTATCCGACGGAGGCAAAACGAGTTTTCTCATGGACCAGCCGATCGATTTCGAGGTGAGGACGGCAAGGGACACAACCACCATCACCAGATATGAATGGGATATGGACTATCATCCGGAAAAAGGCTTTAACGCCGCACCTAATGTCAGCCTTAACCACACGACCCATTCCTATGATTCGCCTGGAGAGCACACCATTAATGTGAGGATGTATTTCTCATCATCCAATTCGTTTATCCAGATGAATCTGACCGTTGCCGTAATGAATGTCCAACCGGTGGCTGACATCAAGGTTTCGTCGACCGCGACTGGGAATTACACCTTTGATGCCAGCGGAAGTACAGATACATACTCAGATATGCAGGCCGGCCTGATGTACAGGTGGAACTTTGGAGATGCTAATGGATGGACCGATTGGACAAAAAGTGCCCAAATCGTGAAAGAATTTTCTAGTGACGGTGCTTACAACGTCACTCTTGAAGTCAGGGATCGGTGGAACAACATCGGCAGCACATATTGTGTAGCGCTTGCCGATAATGATCCCCCCTCCATCAAGATATCCTCTAGCCTCATCTCGTCCCAGGTTTATCGTGGTGATGACTTGGTCATCAAGGCTGAGGTTACCGATGAGTCGGGTGTGAGCCAGGTCTTGTTGGTATATACCAGCAATAATCTGACCAAGACCCTCATTATGAGCCAGGTCAGCGGGACAGATACCTACGTCGCCACCATCCCAGCCTCGGATATAACCAGCGATTTGACATACCATGTTGAGGCAGTCGACAGTAGTGGTCACCGCTCGGCCTCCACGACATTGACAGTTGGTCTGGTGAACAGACCGGACAGCACCTGGATGTTCGTTGCCTTGTTCGTCATCGCAGCATTGGGGGCCATCTTCTTCCTCCATTATCGAACCACATCCATGGTCGTCGATGAGGTTTTCATCATCTACGAGGACGGCAACCTGATGGCTCATCAGACCCGACGGCTGAAGCCGGGGATGGACGACCAGATCCTGAGCAGTATGCTCGTGGCCATACAGGACTTCGTCAAGGACTCGTTCAAAGATGAGTCGTCCACTGGGCTTAGCCGCATGGACTTCGGAGACAAGAAGGTCCTGATAGAGAGGGGCGATCACATCTACCTGGCAGTGGTTCTCCACGGCAAGCGCGAGGGGCGCGTGCCTCAGCGGATGAGGGACATTATCGCTAGAGCGGAGAAAGAGTACTCGAACGTGCTCGATGGGTGGGATGGCGACCTCGAGAAAGTCAGGGGCATCAAGGACGAGACCAACGGCCTGCTCAAGAGCACGGTGAAGGACATCGTCTCCTCGCTGCCGTTCAGGAGCCACGAGAGCGAAGAGCCGATACCGATGACCACCTGTACCTACTGCGGGAACCTGTTCCCTGCCACCGACCCCAAATGCCCGACCTGCGGGACCGCGGTGGACAAGAAGGTATCAGAGGAGCGGCCAGAGGGGCCGGGCGGTGACGCGGCCTGATATGTTCAGAAATAAAACCGAGCTGGCAAGATTAATAACCGAAGGGCCTGTTTACCGTGCATGGTTAGCCTGGAGAGCCTGGCCATCGTGGTTGTCCTGTGCACAGTACTGTCGGTGCTCTCCTACCGCTTCGGTCTGCTGACCGCCAGCGGCTCGGCCGCCTCCTTCCTCGTGGGCATGGCCATCGGCGGCCTGGGCTCGATCGGATGGCTTCTGACCCTCGTGGTCTTCGTGTTCATGGGCTTCGCGGTCACCAAGTTCCGCTTCCAGATCAAGGAGAGCAAGGGCCTCCAAGAAGGAAAGAAGGGCGAGCGGACATACCGCAACGTCCTGGCCAATGGGCTGGCTCCGGCGCTGGTGGCGATCATAGCCTTCGCCAGCGGAACCCAGGATTCGACCTTAGCGGTCATCGCCTACATCTCGTCGGTGGCGGTGGCCGCAGCAGATACCACGGCCAGCGAACTCGGGGTGCTATCCGACCGCACTTACCTCATCACCACCGGGCAGCGTGTCCCTCCGGGGACCGACGGGGGGGTTTCGCTCATGGGCACCTTCTGGTGCATCGTAGCCTCGGGGGTGGCGTCCTACACTGGCTGGCTGGTCATCTTCCACCAGCCTTTCGATCCTCTAGTGCTCATCCCGACAGCAATGGGCGTGGCCGGATGCATGGTGGACAGCCTCATCGGAGCGACCCTGGAGAGGCGGGGGGTGGTGGGCAAGCTGCATGTCAACTTCATGTCCATGGCCTTCGGGAGCGTGGCCGCGGTCGCCCTATATCTGCTCCTGTGACCCCGGGACCGTCAATGATAGCAATCCTTTTATACATGGGGCCTATTCGGAGAGTTGGTGTGACGGCCACAGCGGCGGGGATACACCCGGTCCCATTCGAACCCGGAAGTTAAGCCCGCCTGCGTTCCATGCTGTACTGCGGTGCGCGAGCCCGCGGGAACCATGGAACGCTGTCAGCCACTTTTTCCTCTCCATTAACAAAAATCACTAACTGTATCGCAAATTGTTTTTACACCCCATAATAATTGTTCCGCAGCAGGGTGCTCAACATGGACATATCCCTGGAGATTGTCTTGCTCATCGCCGCCGTGGCCTTCGCGGCCGTGGTGGGCTTCCTAGAGCTCAGGTTCCTGAGGGGACGCAAGCAGGTCAAGATGGACGCGGCCATCGAGCGCGACGATGCCTACAACGCCGTATGCACCACCAAGGCGGTTGCTGAGTCCCTTCGCCAGAACGGAAGGGACACCACTGAGGCCGACCTCCTCATCTACAAGGCGCAGAGCGCCTATGAGCGGAGGGAGTTCCTCGACGCTACTGATATGGCGAAGAGAGCGAGGAACATCCTCATGAACTGCAAGGAAAAGGACCTCATCTCCATGCCCTCCCCCGACCCCGTAAAGGCAGGGAAGGAGAGCATCGAGGTGCCCGCCAATCAGGTCAAGAAAATGCCTGCCAACTATCTGGAGTCGAAGTTCATCATCGATTCCGTGCGTGACGGCATACCCGGTGCCTGTGACGAGGCCAAGGTCGAATCCACCCTGTGCCTGGACCGGGCCCAGGCATGCTTCGACGCCGAGGACTACGACGGAGCATTGAAGGAGGCCATGAAGGCTAAGCGCCTGCTCGCTCCCATCGCTCCGGCGGCGGGGAAGAGCTACCCGTCCACGGTGGTCAAGCTCGCTCCTCCGACCAAGATCCCGGTGGCCGAGGGGCCGGGGATCAGGTGCTGCCCCTCCTGCAGGATCGAGGCTTTGCCCGACGACATGTTCTGCCGGAAGTGCGGGACCCGCCTCGGCAGCTGAATTCCGAAGGGTTGCCCAGACCCTAGGGCGTGGATTTCGACGAGCGCCGTTGGTCCCGCTCGTATCCTATTTATACGCCACGCGGTATGTTCCGGCCGTACCACATGTTGCTGGTAAAGCTGGGCGGCAGCGTCATCACCGACAAGATGAACTACAGGGTCCTGCGGGAAGGCATCCTGAAAAGACTGGCAGAGGAGATAGCTGGTTCGGGGGAGACGACGGTGGTCGTTCACGGGGCTGGCTCGTTCGGCCATGTCGTAGCCGCCAAGCACCGCATCCAGAACGGATACGAGGACGCATCTCAGCTTATGGGAGCGGCCCAGGTGCTGGAGGATGTCAGGGTGCTGAACCTGGCGGTGACCTCGGCCCTCGTCCGGAGCGGGGTTCCCGCTGTCTCCCTGCCCCCGTCAGCGCTGGTGAGGCTCTCCGGGGGCGTGTTGGAGAGCCTGGACGTCGACGCCTTCCGCCGATACCTGGCACTAGGGATAGCACCGGTGACCTTCGGGGACGTGGCCCTCGACGTCAAGCGCGGCTTCGGCATCTGCTCGGGGGACCAGCTTATGGAGGTCCTGGCCCGAGAGCTCTCTCCCCGGCGCATCATCTTCTGCTCCGATGTCGACGGGGTGTTCAGCAGCGACCCGCGGTGCGACCCCTCGGCCCGCATGTACGAGGTGGTGGATCGCTCCGTTCTGGACGCGCTGCCGCGGACCCAGCACTGTGCCGATGTCACCGGCAGCATCTATGGGAAGATCGAGACCATGCTGAGGATCGCCGCCCACGGCGGCGGCTCGATGGTCATCAACGGCATGGTGCCCGGCCGGCTGGCCGCGGCGATGAGGGGCGAAGAGGTCGTGGGCACAAGGGTGGTGGTTTAAGGTGAAAGGGATCGAGCAGAGGAAAGCTGAGCATATCCAGGTATCGCTGGAGGAGGACGTGGCATCGGCCCACGACTACTGGAACGACGTCAACCTGGTGCACGAGGCCCTGCCCGAGGTCGACCTGGAGGAAGTGGACACCTCCACCGTCCTGTTCGGCCGAAAGCTCGCCTGCCCCCTGATGGTCACCGCCATCACCGGCGGCCATCCCCTGGCGGAGAAGATTAACCGCAACCTGGCGGAGGCCTGCGCGAATCTGCGCATCGGGCTCGGCGTAGGAAGCCAGCGCCCTGCCCTGGAGAAGGGGGCAAGGAAGAGCTATGAGGTCATCAAGGACTACGACGTCCCTCTGAAGGTCGGCAATATCGGGGCTCCCCAGCTAATTCCTCAGAAGCGGAAGCGGGCCTTCGGCCCGGACGATGCCCGCAAAGCCATCGATATGATCGACGCGGACCTTCTGGCCATCCATCTTAACTTCCTGCAGGAGATCGCGCAGCCGGAGGGCGACACCAAGGCCAGGGGCTGCTATGACGGCATCCGTTCGCTATCGCGGGAGCTCCCCATCCTGATCAAGGAGACCGGGGCGGGCATCTCGAGGGGGGTCGCTATGCGCTTGAAGGGCATCGGCGTGCGGGGCCTCGATGTCGCGGGTGCGGGAGGCACCAGCTTCTCCAAGGTCGAGGGACGGAGAGCCACCCGGCAGGGAGATTGTAGATGCGAGCGCATCGCCGCCACCTTCGCCGAGTGGGGCATCCCCGCACCGGTGTCGGTCATGTGGGCCGATGTCGGCCTGCCCATCATCGCCAGCGGGGGCATCGAGAACGGGCTCCAGGCGGCCAAGGGGATCGCCGTCGGCGCGGACTGCGCGGGATTGGCCCGGGCGGTCCTGAGGGAGGCGATGGACTCTCCCAAGGCGGTTGAGGAGAAGCTTTCCCTGATCATCGAGGAGATGAGGATCGCCATGTTCCTCACCGGGTCAAGGAACGTCAGAGAGCTGGGTAACGCTCAATACATCATCACCGGCATCACCAGAGAGTGGGCCGCTGCGGAACAGGAGATCTGATCATGGACGTGCTTAAGGAGATCACCAAGAGAGCGAAGTTGATCGATGGACAGGTCATGTCCTACCTCGAGGGTGGGGACGACATGAAGTTAATGCTGGCGGTGAGGCACTATCCCGTCGCCGGCGGGAAGCGGCTGCGGCCGATGATGGCCCAGGTGGTGGCCCAGGCGGTCGGGGGGGCGGGAGACAAGGCCATCCCCTTCGCCAGCGCGTTGGAGATCATCCACAACTTCACCCTGGTCCACGATGACGTCATGGACAACGACTCGATGCGGCGGGGACGACCCGCTGTGCACGTGCTCTTCGACGTGCCTACAGCGATCATCGCCGGGGACGCCCTCTTCGCCCGGGCCTTCGAGATCATCACCGACGCGGATATCCCGCCGAAGCACATCAACCGCCTGGTCCGGATGACCGCCCACACCGTGTGGCTGATCGCCGAGGGACAGCAGGAGGACATGGACCTGGAGAACATCCCGGTGGACCGGGTGGCTCTGGACGACTACCAGAAGATGATCTACAAGAAGACCGCGGTGCTGTTCGAGTGTGCCGCCGAGGGTGGGGCACTCATCGGCGGAGGGACCGAAGAGCAGATTGCCCGCATGAAGGATTACGCCAGGCTCATGGGCATGGGCTTCCAGGTGTGGGATGACATCCTCGCCCTGACTGGAGACGAGAAGCAGCTCGGCAAGCCAGTGGGGAACGACATCCGCAACGGCAAGCGGACGCTCATCGTCCTGCATGCCCTGCACACCATGGACCCCAAGGACCCCCGCCGCGCCACTCTGATGAGGGCGCTGGGGAACGACAAGGCGACCGCGGAGGAGATCTCGGCGGCGATCCAGGTGCTGCACGATTGCGGCGCGATCGACTATGCCAAGAGAACCGCGGCCGACTACGCGGCCAAGGCCAAGGAGCAGCTGGAGTGCCTGCCCCCGACCTTTGAGCGGGAGTTCCTCAGCGGGATCATAGACTTCGCGGTGGGCCGCAAGGTTTGAGCTAGCAGCTGATCCCTTCGGCGGTGAGGCGGAAATCGGCCTCTAGGCCTTCGGGCAGGTGGCGGGCCTTCATCAGGACCGCCCTCCTCCTCCCTCCGGAGCGGACCTTGTCCACCCGGACGATGAGCTTGGCGTTGTGGTGCAAGGCGTGGCCACCCAGCGCCTCGAAGGTCCCCGTCTCCACGTCTGTGTATACCTGCGAGGTGACGATGACCGGCAGCGCCTTCTCCCGGGCGAGGTTGGTGAGCTTGGTGGTCTGCCCGGCCAGCGATTTACGGTCGGCGCGGTCCTCCTCCTGGCTGGTCAGCCGGTAGTGCATGCTGATGGAGTCGATGATGATCATCCCGACATCCACATTGCCCTGGGCCAGCTTGATGGCCTTGTCCACCATCCTCTCCTGCTCGTCAAAGCTGCCGATGTTGGAGAACAGGATGTTCTTGGCCACCGCCTCGAAATCAGGTCCGGAGATCTGCCTAAGGCGGTCGATGGAGACCCCCTCGGTGTCTAGGTAAACGACCTTCTTCCCTGCCCTGGCCACATCCCGGGCGAGGAGCAGGCACAGCGTGGTCTTGCCAGTACCCGCCTCTCCGTAGAGCAGGGTCAAGCACCCCGCCTCCACTCCGCCGTCCAGCATGGCGTCGAGGCTGCCGCACCCGAATGGGAGTTTGTCCATGGTTGTAAAAAATGATTCAATTATGATAATCTTTCTCTACTAACGGGGGCAGAGGACAGGATGCTTCCTCCCGGCCCTTAAAACCGAGCAGCGCCGCTCCGCTCAGGACGATCAGGGCCGCGAGGAGCAGGAGGGCAGCATCGTAGGAGCCGGTGACGGCAACGATCGTTCCCACCGAGACCGGTCCCAGGGCACCCAAGCCATTGGAAACGCCGTTCTCGATCCCAGCCGCCGAGCATGTCAGCCAGGAAACGCAACAGCCCTGCAGGAGGGTCGCCACGTTCGGCCCCAGTATGGCTACGAAGAAGAACATGGCAGAAAGAGCGAGTATCGTCTCCACCTTTCCGGTCAGGAACACCAGCGACAGCATCATCACCGCCCCGGCCATCAGGAAGGAGATGGTCACCAGGGACCTTCGACCGGTCCGGTCGCTGAGGAACGAGCCCGCCAACAGGCCCCCTATATATCCGACGTAGGGGATCGCTGCGGCCCATACCAGCTCATCGGACGAGAAACCCCGGGCCATGATCATGAAGGTCGGCAACCACATGGTCAATCCCTAAAAGGCGATGGACCACAGGGAATGGCTGAGGATGAGAAAGAACGGGCCCTTGATGCGCACCGCCTGCCGGAGCTGGGAGGAGGCGTAGCGCACGTTGTCCTTCAGTGTCTCCGGTTCGCACTTGGCCGGCCCCTCCGGGGAGTCCCTGAGCCACAGGACAATGGGTACCAGCAGGACGAAGCCCAGCGCCCCCAGGACGATGAACATCAGGTTCCATGATGCAGCCATCATCAGCGGGATGAGCAGCAAGGGCGACAGAATATTGGCCAGGGCAATGGCCGAGTAGTACATGGCGTTCGTCCTCGACCTTCGCCGCGGGGGCGTCCATGCCTGGGTGATCTTTCCCGCCGCCGGGAAGACTACCCCCTGAGCCAGGCCAAGGGCGGTTCGGAGCAGCACGAACGCCGCAAACGCCATGCCCACCACTCCCATCAACGCGGTCACCGCGGACCACAACAGCACGGCCAGGGGGCTGAGGAAGACGTTGGAGAGGCCATACTCCAACAGGAATACGCCCATGAGGACGCCACCCAGACTCCCTATCTGCTCCGGAGATCAATCGTAGTCCACGGCGATGAAGGGCAGGGCAACGGAGATGGACACCCGGGCGAGGTAGGCCGCGAGCACGGTCATGAACAGGATGGCTCCTATCCTGACCTCTATCTTCCTTCGCCCCTCATTCACTTCCATCGCTCTACTGGTCTTGGACCTCGGCCCTTTTATGGTTCCCGGTGCAGCTTACGGTTAATCGCAATGAATGGCTAGGACGAGGCGCGGTCATCCTCCTCATGGAAGCTTGCGAGATTCATCAGGGTTCGACAGAGGGACAGACGACAGGCCTGTTTCCCCATCAGGTTGTACGCGGGGGACAGGAGAGATTCCTGGAAGATGCCCGCATGTGCATGGCCCATCGAACGCACCTACTGGCCCATGCCCCCACAGGACTGGGGAAGACGGCGGTGGCCCTCACCGCAGCGGTGGAGACCGCATTAGCCTCCGACGGTGTGGTCCTATTCCTCACCTCCCGGCAGAGCCAGCATGCCATCGCCGTGGAGACTGCTCGGGGAATATGGAGGAAGAAGCGGATCGGAGTGGTGGATATCATCGCCCGGGAGGACATGTGCCTAGCACAGAAGGACGGAGCGAGCGTTCCGTGCGCCCGGGGGCGCCGCTGCTTCTTCTCCCGTCGGCAAGAAGGCGGGAACGACGTCCTCCTCGACTATCCTCTCAACATCCAGGAGGCGATGCGCTCCTGCCTGCGGGCTGGGCAGTGCCCCCACCAGGAGGCCATGCGCGCCGCAGCCGAGGCCCATGTGATCATAGGGGACTACAACCAGATGTTCGGCCGCGGCCCCAACATCCTGCAGCGGCTGGGCCGCCGGGAGTCGGACGCCATCCTGGTCATCGACGAGGCCCACAACCTCCCGGCGAGGGTCATGGGGGCGGGCAGCGGGAGCGTGAGCGCGTTAGCCCTGTCACACGCTCGTGACCTACCCGCCCTGAGGCACTTCACCGAGGATGTGGACATCCTCGCCGAGGTGTTCCGCGACCTGGCTCGCCGGGATCCCGAGCGTATCGCCGGAGAGGACCTGGACCGGCCCCTCAAGGAGGCGTGCGGGGTCGACGCCGGCGGCCTGGCCGAGGAGATCGAGACCGCCGTGGGAGAGGGCAGCGAGGTCAGCAGCCTCATCGACTTCCTCCACGCCTGGAGCGCTCCCGACGACGTCACCGTCCGATACCTGGACGGGGAGCCGGCCAGGCTCAGGGTCAGCCTCATCGACCCCTCTCCGGTCACCGCGCCGGTGCTAGCCAGAGTTCGGAGTTCGCTCATCATGAGCGGGACGCTCCACCCCCCGGAGATGTTCGCCGAGCTCCTGGGAGCGCGCAACGCCGTCTGCCGCAGCTACCCCTCGCCCTTCCCCCAGGAGAACCGCCTGGTGCTCGCCTCCGGCCGAGTGTCGTCCAGGTATCGGTGCCGGGGTCAGACGATGTACGCATCCATTGCCGAGGAGATCGCCCGGAGCGCGGACAAGGTACCGGGAAACGTCGCGGCGTTCTTCCCGTCTTACGAACTCCTCGGACAGGTGGAAGGGTACCTCGCGGCGATGGTGGGCGACCGGCGGATCCTCGCCGAGCGCCGGGAGCACGGGAAGAACGAGAAGGAAGCCCTGGTGCACCAGCTCCGGGAGGGAAGGAACCTGCTGCTGGGCACGATGGGGGGCTCGCTCTCCGAAGGGGTGGACTTCCGGGACAACCTGCTGGGGGCGGTGTTCATCGTCGGCCTTCCTCTGGCCCCACCGTCCCGAGAGATGGAGGGTATGCTCCACCGAATGGAAGGAAAGTACGGCACGAAGAAGGCGAATCTCTATGTCCAAGTGTACCCTGCGATCTCTAAGGTGCTGCAGGCCGCGGGCCGGGCCATCCGGTCGGGGACGGATCGGGCGACCATCGTGCTCCTCGACGATCGCTATTACCTTCCTCAGGTGCGGAGGGCTTTCCCCCAAGACTTCATCATCTCGCCGGAGCAAGAGATCCCCGAGAAGATCGGCGCGTTCTATATCCAGACATGAACGTCCGCCTTTCTCTCAATATATTATATTGTAATTAATATCAAAATGTTTATATCTATATGTCACCTCCGATAAAATGGATATGAGGGAATCGATCGTTCATTCAGAGGACGGGCTGAGCCTGATCCAATACGTCATCGTGGTGGTGGGAGGGCTAACGCTGTTCATCACCCTGCTGGAGTGACCGGCGCGCCGAAAGGGGGGATGTGCCGCGGGCCGCCTGCGGCCAGATCATGCGGACGTCGGCGTGAGGCAGGAAGGGAGGCCGCGGCCGCCTGAGCGACGGCCGCGTGCGTCCAATCATTGCAATCCTTATCTATCCTCAGGCTATCTCCGGGGACCATGGAGATCATTCGCCGGGGAGCCGAGGCCGAGATCAGGCGCGGATGCTGGCTGGGACGCGATGTCATCATCAAGAGCAGGGTGCCCAAGGCCTACCGCCACGCCGACCTTGATCGCTCTCTGCGTGCTTCCCGCACCCGCAACGAGGCTCGTCTCATGCATGATGCCAGAGAGTTGGGCGTGCCCACGCCCATCCTCTACGACATCGACGCCGTCGCCGCCGAGATCACCATGGAGGAGATCAAGGGGCCGCGGGTGAAGGACGAGCTGGACACCGCCGACGGAGCGCGGGCCGCGGAACTGTGCCGGGAGATCGGTCGGCTCATCGCCCTTTTGCACCGCGGAGGCATCGTGCACGGCGATCTCACCACCTCCAACATGATCCTGGCCGAGGACAGGATGTGGTTCATCGACTTCTCGCTCGGGAGCCGGGGGGCCATGGTGGAGGAGATGGGCGTTGACCTGCACCTGCTGAAGGAAGCGTTCCAGTCCGCACACTCCACCCTCTTGGACCTGTTCCCGACGATCCTCGAGTCTTATGGTCAGCATTTCGACCGCGCCCCCGAGGTCATCAGAAAGATGAAGGAGATCGAGGGCCGGGGGCGGTACACGTGAGGATCAGCCTGGTCACTTCGAACCTCGGGAAGCTGCAGGAGTTCCGCTCGGCCCTTGCCTCCCTGGGCATCGAGATCGACCATTCGCAGGAGGATTGCGATGAGATCCAGGCGGACTCCCTGAACGAGGTGGTTCTATCCTGCCTTGACCAGCTGAAGAGCCGGGGAATGAGGGACATCGTCATCGACGATTCCGGACTGTTCATCCACGCGCTCAACGGCTTCCCCGGGGTGTACTCCTCGTACGCCCTTCGCACCCTCGGGATGGAGGGGGTCCTCCGCCTCCTGGAGGGCATCCAGGACCGCTCTGCGCACTTCGAGTGCTGCATCGGCGCCTCCGTCGGCGGTGAGGAGTTTACCGTCACCGGGCGGTGCGACGGGAGCATTGCCTTCGAGCCGTCCGGGCACGAAGGGTTCGGTTTCGACCCGATCTTCGTTCCGTCTGGATTTTATCGAACCTTCGCCGAAATATCCATAACCGAGAAAAATGGTATATCCCACCGCGGGAGGGCCATCCAGGCCTTCGCCGCTGAACTAAGGGGACGAATCGATGAAGCTCCAAGATAGAAGGGTCGTGGTCACCGGGTGCGCCGGGTTCATAGCCAGCCACCTGGCGGAGGAACTCCTGGCACGGGGCAACGAGGTAGTGGGCGTGGACAACCTTTCCGCCGGCAAGCGGGAGTTCATGTCCGGAATGGTCAAGAACGACAAGTTCTCGTTCGTCGAGGGGGACCTCCTAACCATGGATCTGGCTAAGGTCCTCAAGGGGGCGGAGGTGGTCTGCCATCTCGCCGCCAATCCCGACGTTCGGCTGGGGGCCAAGAATACCCACATCCACTTCGAGCAAAACATCGAGGTCACCTACCGCCTGCTGGAAGCGGGCAAGGACAACGGGATCAAGGACATCCTGTTCCCCTCGACATCCACCGTTTACGGGGAGACGGAAGTCATACCAACGCCCGAGGACTACGGTCCCCTGCTGCCCATATCGGTGTACGGGGCGTCCAAACTCGCCTGCGAGGCCATGATCTCGTCTTACTGCCACACCTTCGACCAGAACGCGGTCATCTACCGCTTCGCCAACGTCGTAGGCACGCGGTCGACGCATAACGTCCTGCATGACTTTATCCGCAAGCTTAGGGAGAACCCCCACCAGCTCGAGATCCTCGGAGCGGAGCCGGGGACCTCGAAGTCGTACGTGCACGTCAAGGACTGCGTCCGCGGGATGGTCGCCGGTGCCGAAGGCGCGAGGGATCAGGTCGAGGTGTTCAATATCGGCTCCCGGGATTGGATGACGGTCAAGGACATCGCCGACATCGTGGTTGAGGAGATGGACCTGCCCGAGGTGGAGTACAAGTGGACCGGCGGGGTCAAGGGCGGCCGGGGTTGGGTCGGCGACGTGAAGAAGATGCTGCTGTCCGTCGATCGGCTGGAGGCCAGGGGCTGGGAGCCGAGACTCAACAGCCGGGAAGCGATCCGCCGGGCGGTGCAGGAGATACTGGCCTAGAGGGACCCGAGCACGCCGCCGGAGATCGTCTTACCGGTCACGTCAATGCTCACCAGATAGGAGGAGAGCATTGTCCAGTTGCCGTCGGCGGTGGTCGGCTCGGACTTCGCCGGCAGGCCGCCGGCATAGGGGAACCCCGTGGTGTCGATGACCAGCCAGTAGCCGCTGGCGTCGGTCAGGTAGGTCATCCTGTACTCGGACGTCTCCAGGCCGTAGAAGGAGGCGAGGGATTGCTTGGCCTTCAGCAGGTCCCCGGCGGTCGAGCCGATGTACACTGTGGGGAAGGCGTGCTCCTGGATGATGTTTACGCGGGATGTCCCGCCGAGGGCGCTGATCATACTGCACAGCAGGATGGCGTGGTCCTCGCAGTCCCCGGTCCCACGGCTCAGGGTCTCCGAGGCAGTCTGCCAGTAGTCGGTGGAGGTATCGGAGATATAGGCGATATTGTCCTTGACCCATTCATAGGCCCGGGCGATCTGCAGGGTGCTGTATCCTCCGGGATAGGCGTCCTCGATGCTCTGGGCCAGAGAAGCGACGACCTTGGTATCGATCCGCTCGTTCACCCGGTTATAATAGTCCTTGACGTTCAGCTCGACGTTCTGGTCCCGGGCGTAGGTCAGGGGGTCGATAGTGGCGGTGTTGGAGCTGCTGGGCATCGTCCCCGCATCGTACCAAGTCGTGCCCGCCCGGTTGGACACCGCCGCCTTCACGATGATCTGGTATTTCGCGGTGCCGGCGGAGGGCGCACCGAAGAGCAGCAGGCCCACATCTCTGGTGTCGCCCGAGACGATAGCCACGCTGCAGTTGCGCATGTAGGTCTGACCGCTCTCCGCCCACTTCAGGCCGAAGGAGTATACATACAGCGTCCCGGGGTTCATGTTCTCGATGCGAAGCTGTAGCGCGCCGCCGTAGCCGGCATAGATGTCCTCGGTGATGTTCCAGAACAGGTTGATGTTCTCGGCACTGATGGGGACCAGGGACATGTTGCCGATGAGCGACAGGTTCGAGGTCGGGGCCAGGGGGGCGGTGGGCTTGACCAGGTCCCCGTGCTGGAACCCGACAGAACTGCCAGTATCGTCGACCACCACAAGGGCGTAGTAGCTGGCGCCGATCAGAATGACCACGGTCAGGGCTACCGCGGCGAATATGCCTGCCCCCTTCATGCTATGCCTATGTCAGGTACCTTTCTTAATCCTTCGGAGGCGGTTATCAGTGGCTACCGGGTCAGATATGGCAGCAAGATTTATTGAGGGGTTCGTATTACTCGCACTCAACGGGTCTGTGGGGTAGCTTGGTCCATCCTTGGGGCTTTGGGAGCCTTAGACCCCGATTCAAATTCGGGCAGACCCACCATCAACTATATCCAGATGTTCCATAACGATTGTCAATAGAGGGGGGTCCGTGCATTATTACTGGTGTCTCCCTCCATAGGTCCTTGAGCTTCTTGCTGGCTACGCCGCGTTCTATTTTGTTGTAGAACTTCAGCGTATTGTTCGGATCCAAATGCCTCAATTGGGCCGACATGGGTATGATCCGGCTCATGTCACCGTTCACGGTGATGGTTGTCAAGGTTGAGCGGAGGTCCTTGAGCTTGAACTCCACTCCCGAAAGAACCTCGACCTTGTGTTTAATCTGGTTGAATCGGTTTGCAGAGTAGAACCCCTTCTCGCTAATAGTGTTTGGAAAGAGGGCCACGGCAGAACTGACGCCCCTAGCTCGTAGATGGGTAGCTCGCTCTCGGACGTACCGCTCGATCAGGGGCAGCATGTCTTCACGGATGATGTCGACCGTCTCCGGGCTTGCCCAGTTGCCCAGACCTTTGGGTTTACGGATAAAAAGGGTCCGCTTCTTGAGGTTAAGATCCTCAAAGTGGGCTTCTCTCAGCTCCGAAGGTCGCTGTCCGGTGCCGAAGTATAGTGCAAGCATCCCCCGGGCGACAGAGCCGGTCCAACCCTTCAGCTCATAAAGGCATCCAAAGACGGCAATGAGCTCATCTTGTGACAAAGCCCTGATCGGCTTCTTGTGGGTTTTGGGCATTCTTACACCTTCGATCTTCATATCCTCAATCACATGGTTCTTGTAGAATGCTAGATACCTCTTCAAACGACCCATCTGCTTGGTCTGAAAGTTTGGGTCAGCCTTACGCAGTTCGACCATATATTCCTGAATGTCGGCGCGGGTGAGGTGCCGAGGGTCGGTGGACTTGATGCGACCTTGCGCTTTCAGTTCTTCGAGGTTTCTAGCAATCTGCTCCAACTTCCTTCGCTCCTCTTTCATAGTAGTTTCTGGGTTCCAAGTTCCTTTTCTGCTCTCGATGTACGGATCGATGCCCCCGCGGAAGGGGTACCTTCCTAATCGCAGGGAATCGACCTCCTTGTCGGCACTATTGAGGCGACTCCTTCGTGCACGAGGTTTCGCCTCACCTGCCATATCGGAAGACGCCCTATTAGCATCATAGGTAGCGAGCGCGGAGATTTGCTCACCAACCTGTTAACCTGTTAATTAAGGCTGTTAATACGACATCTGGCACCTCATTAACAAGTTGAGGGCACGACCTGTTGGAGAACCTATTAATCCAGTTACTAGAACCTATTTGGCCCCTCATTGGGCCCCCGTCGAAGAAGGCTCGATTTTCTTGACCTCCCTCTTCGAGATTACTATCATCCGCTCCTGTTCGCGATATCTAGTGAGGTCAGCCTTAGGCCTGTCGAGCACCTTGAGCCCCTTAGCGTCAAAATCCTTCTCTAGCTCGTAGCGGTAACATTGATAGACATAAGTGCCGCGGCTTCGCAGGGGGGCGATAATGCGGGGCAGGTGGATGCCCAACGCAATGCCCCCCTTCGGCCAGTTCTTATCCTTGGTCTCGATGTTGCAGATCTTAGGGATGTTCCTACTGGGATCGTTGATCCAATCATGTAATTCCGTTGCCGTGCCGATAAAGCCACATAGAGAGGCGACATGCTCGATAGCGACAGCCAGCGGGTCGCCCTCCATCGCGTCCGAGTCCCTCCGCTCGATGACTCCCTTAAACATCTTCTCAAATGATTCTTCTCCACCTGCGGAGTCATTCGCCATCGCTTTGTTGATGGCCATCATCCAAAGGTAAGCGTCCTTGAGGCGAGGGCTCCAGCCCTTGCGGGCTTTGAGCCCCTCATGGATCGGTATCGCCTTAACTAGCAGGTCCAGGGCGGCACCGAACGCGTAGGGCATGAGGTTCGCGATCTCGTAGTCGACCTCTTCCTGGCCCAGGCGCTGCTCCTCTGCCACTACCTCACAATTGTAGATGATAGTGCGGTCTAGTAAATCAGGGCGGACGCCACTCTCTAAGCCGATTGCATTGAGGACTATCTGGGTGTGGTAGCTGCGACTGTTCTCATCGTTGTTCGTGAACAGCGCTCGCCTTGACGATGAACCGCGGGACGCCCTTGTGAGGGTATCAGAGAGGTTGGCCGTTATTCTTGAAATGTTGTCGTAGGCGGCGACACATCTCTTCGACAAATGAAGGTCGAGGTCATCGACCTTTGCGGGCAGCGAATCGCGATTATCGCTGCCGGGATCCACAGTCGCCTTGAATATGTCCGTCCCGGTACTCTTGGTCGAGCCTTGCGGGCCTAAGAAGAAGGCATAATAGAGGAGGATGCGAGGCACTAGTGATATGATAATGTGAGCCTTGAGCAGCCTCCTCGACTCTTCCGAAACGTTGACAAGCCTGACCAGGTCATCCAGTGCTTCCGGCCTACCGGAGATGGGCATTACTTGGGGTCGCATCTTGTCGAAGCGCCGGAACATCACTGGTGGGTCGTCCACAATCTCCCAGCCCTCTGCGGTGATGCGGACGGCCCGCCATTGATCGTCGCATAAATCGTAGAAGAATGCTCCATCGTGCTCGCCTTTTCGGATGTAGACCTCCCGCTCCTCCCCCTCGAACCTTGCGAGGACCGAAACAGTATCGATGGCCTGATTCAGCGGATCTTTCTTCGGGGCCCTACCAGTCTTCTTAACCGCGCGATACTTTATCCAGTCCGAAAAGTCCTGCTCGCAGATGGCCTTTACCTCGTGGTGATTGCCCTCCCACACACGAACGAAAGGCATGTTGGCGGCGTTGTGGAAGAACTCCGCCTGTCCGCCCTGCTTCGCCAGGCGGATGAGCGAATCGACCTGCTCGGCCGTGTGATCGACGATACCCTTCATCGAGCCATTGGCCTTTCCCTTGGCCACTCTCGATGTCAGTACCAGCCCGTATTTCTGTTGGGCAGCCTTCAAGGCCTCCTTGAACTTCTCTCCGTTCAGGCCGCCCCGCACGCTCTCGCTACACTCGATGATCTTCTCCTGAATGGCGATGGCGTGCATCGGCCCGCCTCCGGTGCTGTGCCGGAAGCAATGCCAGACGTTCTTATCCAGGTCGATGGTAAAGTTCGAGCCCGTCTCACTACCGTGCCAGGGGCACGGCCCTTGGTACTTATGTCCGTGCCGTGTGAGCTTGTCGAGCGGGACGATTTTCTCGATCCGCAGCTGATCGAGGTCGTCCCCGCCCTCGGGGACGTGTCTTTTCATGTCCTCCGGAGTGTCCATCTCTGGCGGAGGTAAAAAGTCCTGGAGAGCAGCAAGCAGCTGCTCGGCGGCAATTTCGGTTATGGGTAGGTCCTTAACGATCTCGTATTTCCGCCCGGTCCGGTGCGTGCTGCCTGGACCGATGACCTGCTTCCCTGTGGATTGAACGTCCCCGCCCTCGCCCTTCTTGGCGCCTGGGACCTCTAGCCTGATTGGGTTAGGTAGATCCGGGCACCAGTAGTAATAGTGAAAACCTCCAGCACCATCCCTGCCCGATTTGACGGTGAAGGTTTTCGGCAGCCTCTCATCGACAGTCGCGGCGACCTCTGGATAATCGGCGTCGATGACGATCAGCCCGTGACCGCACAGGACGCCGTAGTTGCCTCCGTCGGCGATGTGCTTCGCTAACTGGAGGGAATTAAAGGGGTATGCGTTCTCCCATTCATTCCAGCCGTTTCCCATAGCTTCCTTACCGTTGGCGGGCTGCCCGTTCGGTTTGATCTCCCCCACCCTGCGGACTCTTACGAACCTGATCCGCAAGTCTCGCAGCCTCTCGGGGATGGGGGGTGCCACCTTCATCTCGATGCCCGTGGAAGCCCCTAGAGTGGCGATGGGGGCATCCCCTACCTCCGGCACATTGGAGGTCAGCTTCTCGGTCTCCGCCGCCGAGATGTCGATCTTCTCGGCCTTCCCTCCGAGAATCAGCGCACGGGCGGTGTTGTCCGGCAGCCGCACTAGATCCTCCTTCCTCAGAAGCCTATCTTTCCCGTTGCTATCGCGGATACTTGGCAGGTCCTCAGGGATCCCCACAGTAACCTCATGGATCTCAACGCCCTTGCTGGCCCTCAATAGTTGATCCTTGAAAGCGAGAGCCTTGGTCTTCGGATGCTCGACGAGCTCTCCGCGCTCCTTCAACCTGGTCGCCATCTTCTGAATCTGCGCCGCATCAGTCCCCTCCAACCTGCGGAGATCCTTCATCGTGGTTCCCGGGTGAGCATCCAGGTAGGCTCTGAGGTTACCAACCTGATCAAACACGGAACCACCACCTGATCTTGTCAATCACTTTCAGAATGTGGTCTTCCTGAATGACGAGGAAACCTCGATACTCATCTACTGTTGAGGATTGATAGGATGGCAAGCAGATCTCTCCCCTCTCACCCAATCGTTCAAGAAGAGCATTGATCTCACGAAGGGCTTTGGGGGTAGCTCGGCAGAAGATAAAGCTAATCGGTTTAAGCTCAGATGGGGCCTCTGAGGACTTGGTTGAGGAAGCCTGCATGCCTATGGCTCCCTCCCGGGGTCGCCCCCATCATACCTCGAGCCGTTGTTTTCCTCAGGCACGATGTATAATCGGCCGAGGCTGGCCCGATGATAGATTATCCTGGTGCCTGGGATGCGCTCGATGGCGTGCAGGATCTCAGGCATCCTGGAGATGTCAGTCTGAACTAAAATTGCCAGATTCCCGCGCGATTCGTGGACTAAAACTGAACCTCGAGAATCGATATTATTAAATTCGGTTGTTACTTTGTTCGTACCGGTCTCAGACAAGTTGGTTGCCTCCAGTTTGTTTCGGACCATCCAGCAGGATCGTTGATACTCGTCGCCAAACGTTGGTAGCAACGATTCTGCTGGACTATCCCAGGCTTCTCTCTGTCTTAACCTTGTATTCGGTTATTTTTAATTTAAAAGTCGAGCACCGTCCCGGTACAATAACTTACTCATCTCATTCAACATGGTCTTAGATTATACGCCATGATGAGACAATATGATCGAAGTTCCTTGGAGGAATTCTAAGGCAATAACTCTTGCATATGCATGTTAATGAAAATGATGGGCGATTGCGACTATAGGGCCATCTTCAAGCCGCGACTCAGGTACTTAAGGCCCCGGTTCCCTGGCTTCGGTGTGGGCGATGCGCTCGGGCCCGGAGTCTGGAGAGATACTGCGGTGGCGCCGTTTCGGGAGATCAGGGGGCGGACTAGAAAAGTCCATCGTCTCCAGGCACTCCGATCGCTGCCAGTTCATGGAGGCGGCTGAGGCGGTCATCCCTCCCTGAGCCGTGGAAGTCATGTGCCGCCGGGCCCCATTACACCTCTCCCGGCGGGAGACCAAGCTCGATGCAAGAATGGAGCTTGGGTATATTAAATTTTAGCCTTTATGGGAAATAGTCGTACATTTGTCCTCACGCTTATCTTCCTGATCGATGATGTACTTGAGAGGCATCCGATCATGACTTACGCACGTGAGGCCGTGGAGCAATACCGACCATGGTTAGGAGTATCGAGCAATCTACCATTCTGTGGTGAACTTGACCACATCCAGAATCAATGGCGACAGCGGTGCCTGATATTCGTCACCCTAGTCGTGCCCGTCGGCTTGCTCGGCGTGTTTCCCCTAGACCTCAGTTCGACCCAACTCGCCGTCGTTATTATCTTGGGCCAGGTGGGGGCCAGGAAGACCTACCATCTCAGCGTTCACGTGGATCCCAAGATCAATGCTATGCTACTCTTGGAAAAGAGACGCACTGGAATGACCATATCCGAGATAGTGGAGAAGATCTTCAGGGAGTACCAGAGACGGCGAGAAGGTAAGGGCCCCTTAGCATGAGATTTATTATTACTTCTGAGATCTTTCGATCTAGGGACCTAGGCAATCGAGCCGAGGATGAAAACGCAACGATCTCGCTCCGAGCTACATACTAGAGTTACTTGTTCTCTCTCTTATCTATCTCTAAAACTCAATAGCACCCCCCTGTTGCGTTTTGCGTTTTTGCTGGCTCAATTTATAATCCGCAAACAAGATATTTTTGATATTTACCGATAACCCAGGTTTAGGTTACCCGGCTCGGAACCCAAGGCAAACCCAATTACTCTTCCTGAGGTGTCAACCAGAGATCGATCCGCTTGGTTTGATCTTGGTTTCAAACCAAGCAACGAGCTCGGAACCAAGAAAACGATGATCGATCCGGTTTGGTTTTAGGTTGGTTTTCAAACCTAAATCGAACCTAGCACCAAACCCCACTGGATAACCCGACGAAACCCAGGCTCAAAGCTTGCGAAAGCGACTTCCGAACCTGGGTTTCCTGGGTTTGTTGCTTGTTGCTTGCTCTCGAGCGAGCTGATCTTCCCTGAGCTTAGCGTAATTGCGGACCGCGACGTCGAGAGTGCAACCCATGACCTGCGGGATCTCATAGATCGAGTAGCCTTCTGTGGTGAGGCCGCGAAGGCACCGGTTATGGCGGAAGGTCATAGGACTGACGTCCTGATACCCGGCCTTGAGGCCAATCTTCTTCACCAAAAAGTGGTAATGCTGCCGGGTTTTTCGCCTCATTTTCAGGAAGTTCTCGATGATCTTGACGCGGTCGTTCGGTACCAGCGCTTGAAGCGTCTTCCTGGTCTTCGGCCGAACCCATCGAATGTAGGTTTTCCCGCCCTGCCGGATCAGGTTCTCAGGACCGAGCTCGCACATGCTTGAGACGTGCATGCCGGTTAGATCGAAGATGGTGACCAAGCCGCGCTCCTCGTCATCGTTGCAGGAACCCATCATCCTGAGGTAGAAGTTTTCGTCCAGTATTGGGAATTTGGTACTGCCCATATCTATCTCTTATAGGAACATTTTACCTATTTAGGTAATAACTTTCGTTCTAGTTAATAGTATTGATATCTGTCGCCCAGGGCAATGAAAGAGATCAATGACATGACTACAATTCATGATACTAGCAACCTTTATCTTGATAGCTGGTGCCTTAGCCCCTGATGCCCGCCGATTTACGCGATCAAAAGAACTTTGCTAACACATACTTCGGAAAATCTCTTTTCGAAATCTCTGAGGATGATGTTAGCGATTTCGTTATGAGGAAGATTGAAGAGAACTTGACGCTTGAATATAAAGGCATTAAGGCACTAACTAAGCGAGCCGAAATTGGAAAAGAGATTTCTGCTTTTGCGAACTCGTCAGGTGGCCTTCTCTTAGTTGGCATATCCGAACAGAATGCCAGAGATGGTCGGAGTAAGATCCCGGTAGGCATAGAGGGGAATAATGAAAAATGTTACACAAAAGAGTGGTTTAGTCAGGTCATATTGTCAGGCATTCAGCCTCATGTGAACGATATTGACGTTGTATCAATCCAAATAGACAATGGAACAAGTAATATTTTCATCGTCGATGTCCCGTCGAGCCCATTCAGTCCGCACATGTCCTGTTGCGACGACCACCAGTATTACGAGAGGATTGGGGCTAGGTCAGAGCCTATGGAGCACTATCAGGTCGATTACCATTTCGGCAAGAGGCTGAGGCCCGACCTAAGGCCGCAGTTGATCGTTAGCAAGGATCCATCTGGCCGACACCTCCTTCAACTATCAGTCAGGATTAAGAACGATGGCAGATCTCTCGCAAAGTGGCCCTTCATCAAGATCGAGTTCTTCGGTTGCCATTTATTTGAAGACCTCATCAATCCCAAGGTGAATGAGAGATATATTGGTCACGGGCAATTGCCATGGCCATTTGTTCAATTCACGAGCTCGGAAATGGCCATATATTCCAATGTGATGATAGATCTTTTCGATGTTTACCTAGCTACAACCAGTGACTATATTGCATTCCGGTTAAGCGTTTGCGGAGAGGATGTGGTATCGAAGAGTTTTATTGGATTTGCATATAGGCCCAAGCTAGTGGGGCAAATAGAAAAAAGTCCCAAACCTGTAGAGATGCCTGTTTTTCCTATTGAGGACATAAATGATACGATTGAATACCTAGTGACAATCGCTCCCAAGGCGACGGAAGATGGAAACACACCGACGCAGGGACGAAAAAGGGGGTTTGGATGGCTTTACCAACGACTGTTATTTGTTGACAAGAGTGATAAGGAGATAGATGAACTCATCGACAAACTTGAGGTCGAATATGAAGAAAGGTTTATGGCGATGATTGGTGACAAACAAATTAATCCCCCCAAATAATAGACCTCAGCAGGCCCCCCTCTCCTGTTGCACCTTACTGTCCCCCAAACTGTAGGCCAGCAATATCGATATACCGGAGTTCTTTACTATCCTACCTCTCAGTATAAAAAAAGGCAAGCGTTCAGCCCTTTTCAGATTGTTGTTCCTCGCTCAACGCCTGACACTTCTCTAGTGGAAAGGCAACATGTTGATGTTTCAACTAAATCCCTATCGATCTCGATGTAGGGCTTAATGCCAAAGACATCCCTGGCTCATAGCGCCGGGTCAGGGGAGTGGCGCAGGGTGCGGAGGTCCCCACTCATCGATCCCACTGAGGAAGGCGGTGTTTATCGATTGAATTCGAGAGGCTTTCTGGAGGCTTTGCTCCGTGTTCAATATCAAGTGGAATATGATGTGTAATTAAATATTACATAAAATATATGCTTGATTGGGAAGTTGGAGAATGGAGAGAATACTATCATTGGTTAGCGGAAGCGCTAATCGAGATGTTCCACTCCAACTTATTCATGGGGTGGGATTATTAGAAATGGGTCGATCCAAAAAAAGAGCATCATATACGGATTGTGTGTGGTTTTGGGCTGTCTTGCCATGTTGGTCCCTACCACCATGGCTCCAATGGTCTCGGCAGCATCAATAACTCCTCAGCCAAGCGGCGAGTTCAAGGGCGTTTCCCTAAGCGATACATTCAAAATGGACAAGACGGCGATTGGGCAGTCCATAACGAAAGGTGAACCGATAGTTCTTTCAATAGATGGCCAGAAAGTTTCATTCGTCCTTGAAGAGAAGGATATACTATCGTCCGATTTCTCCATATGTTATGCTAATGGTATGGGCTTTTCTAAGGCTCAAACAAGAGGGGAATTAAGGACATACATCGGTATCGAGCTGAGTGGTGCAAACCTAGTAACATCCAGCATAACGTCTGGAAAGATGCACTTTGCCGTCGATATGCCAAATGGCAAGACATATTATGTAGATGCGCTAGACGGAACCGGTCAATCAGGATATTACGCAGCATATGCAGCTGGAGATATTAACAACCCTGTGAGTCTGGATGGGAGTGCTGCGGTCACGGTTCCTGTGTCAACTCAATCTGGAAGTACTTATGTCCCTGTGGCGACGTCTATCTCTGCATCCGAGGAGTCATCGACCGGCAATTCTTCCGGCACTGTAGCACCTCAGGATGGTACGAGGGAAGCGGTGGCTTCAGATTGTTCAGTCCAAGGAAGCGGAGCTAATGTTGTTCAAACTATGGCAGCATACTCAAATGAGAGAACAACTTATAAGTCTGAGGTCTTCGTAGCGTGTGACTACACCTACTGGAGCACACATCAATATTGGTGGTCAGATATCGTGACCCCTTTCTTCGATATCGAAGCGAGGTTTGAGCAGCAGACCGGTATATATCAACATATCTCAAGGGCAGTACAGTTGCCCAATGACGTTTGTACATCAACAGATTCAGCAACCCTCCTGGAACAATTCAGATCGTATCTTATTACGCCTGGTAACGTGGCGGCGAGTGAAAGGGACTCTGCAATACTGTGTTCCGGTAAAACCCTCTCAGGCGGAATTGTAAAAGCATACGAGACCGGTGCCGGGCTCAAATTACTCTATGGATCGGACTATGATGGGTATGGATGCGCTGTCATGCAGATGATGCCCACCTCGCCACAGAACGAGTGGTTGATGGGACACGGCCTAGCGCTTACATACAATGCTGATGAAGCCTATGGCCAATACAATGGTGGTTCAGCGACTTGGATGTATGGCACATACTATTCTACATCGACCCTAAATTTTGAAACAGCTAACATCGCTCGAATGAAATCCTGGTCGTGTGAAGTCCTACCCATGCGATATATTAACTATGGACCATCCGCGGCTGAGACAAGGGCCGGATTGAACATTATAGCAAAGAATATGGAGGTGTCGACAACAGACAACGTTTTCACCGTTGGTAGTCAAGTGACAGCTAGGTTTGATATCGAAAATCTCGGCGGCACATCTAAGACATTCAATACGATCTCCCTTGTAGTTAGGGATAGCAATGGGAATGCTTGGAATATCGGATTCCAAGGACCCATCACTATCAATGCAGGATCTCAGTACTCTTACTCATACACCTTTGCAGCTCAGTTCTCTGGTGAATATACACTCTGGCCGACCTTCAATTACCAGGGAACTACTGGAGTGAGCGAGTGGTTGGATATCCATCCAACTTTTTATTATCAGCTGAGCTCTTGGCAGAACCATGCTACATCTGGATACAGCACTGATCTCTTCTATCGTTGGGGCTTATACTCTACGGTAGCAAATCCGGTGCAGGGGAGCACGGTCCACGCTTCGTTTACTGTGTTCAATACCAACTCAGGAACCGGGTCCGACAATTATCAACAGATTGGCCTGGGTATCAGGAACCCAAGCAATACTGCCCTATCGGCCGGCCTAATAGCCTCCACGCTCACTCAGAAAGCCGGCGGCGTGGTGGGAGGGGGACAGCACATAGTTGTCGATACAACTCTTCAAAGTCCAGCGGGAATCTGGAAATTCTGGCCAATCTATGAGACTTCGGCAGGGAACTGGGGTCCAGTCTGGGCTCCGATGTACATCAACACTGGCTATAGTTTCGCAGGTTACATCACTGATAGTACAACGGGGAATCCGATCGTTGGCGCTACCGTAACCTGCCCCGGCCACGGCTCATATGTCACCGATACCAATGGCTTCTACGCGATAAGTACCGGAGCGTCCGGCAGCTTCGCATTTACTGCGACGGCTACTAACTACAATTCTCACTCTGGTACAGGTATCGCCGGACAGTATGCTGGGTACGGCAATAGCAGCTTTACAATGAGCTATACTGGGACTTCGGTTAACATTGCGGGCCACATCTATGATGCGGTAAGTGGTGAAGCAATAGCCAATGCTACAATTACCACTAGAAGCGGTACGCTATACACGGACATCAACGGCTACTACTTGATGCCGGGATGCCATGTTGGTAACGTCATTGCCGTAACCGTGAGCAAGACCCACTTTGTCGATGTAACCGCGCCGGTACAAGTGGCATCGACAACATTCGATCTCCGTCTGGGACGGGACTCAATGGCAAATCGGTCCTTCGGCGTTGACGAGACGACTGCATTGGCCCATGCGATCAATGCTTACATCAATAACGTTGCTGGAGAGGCAGGCTTGAATATGAACTTCCCCGGCCCAGGAGGTTATATGAGCATCACGGGATGTAGCAACGAGGCCACGTTCTGGGATAAGTACTTCGAATATTGTCAATACTATGACATTGACCTGGTTCGGGTAGGAGCCGCCGATTTATGGGGAACAAGTATACAGTATGATGCATGGAAAAACCATACCACCGATAACAAATATCCCGATATGCTAGTGGCCATGTGCGACCGATCCTATGCCCATAATGTCAAGATCGTGCTCGTCATAGCCGGATCTGCGAATAATAAAAGCAACGATCCCATATTTGCTTTCAACAAAGCCAGTAATCCGTTTGATAATACCACTGCGGCCTATTGGGAATACATACGGTATGCCAACAGTACTATGGGCATCCTAAACAACATGACCTTATCTCATAGGCCCATTATGATCGACTTGTGGAACGAGCCAGATCATAATCATGCCAATTACATATATTGGCATAATAGGATAGGTCTATTCCATGGGTGGTCTAATGGTGTGGCACGTCAGACTAGCGGGCACAACCAAGGATACCTTAGGACGATGGGGACAGCAGTTCAAGCTAACATGACTGACAATAACACGATTGATAGCTCGAGCCCGACGAATAAAGCTAATCTTACTCTGGTAATGAACACCGGTCTCGAGGTATGGCAAGCCCACCTATACAGGACCGACAACGGAGTTACTTCTTATCAGGTGAACGCATTGACCAATTGTTCTGCTGGCCACCCTCTCTTTTGGGGAGAGGTCGGATTGGAGAATTGGAATAGAAATACGTACATGGAGCAGAAGATCTATGCGAATGGTTGGACCTATGTGTGCAGCATGATGCTATATAACGCCACTGCCGACTATCCATATGCGGGGGTGGCACCAGAGTAGGCCCCCCATAACAGAGAGAAGGCCTATCGGATTAGCTGTGCCTTGAAGAGAGGTTAGCAGTAAGCTGGCTGCTTCAGCAGATGGGCCGATTCCCTATATACGGGCGCAAGTGGATTAACTCCGTAAGTGGTCTACCTGGCATCGTGATGAATATCCTCAAATCCTTTTTACCTATTATATCGGAACATGATGTCTCATAGCACACATCTTGAGTATCTTTCTTAGCATGTAACTCATGCTATCGGATCCCGAAGCGATGAGGGTCGCATTGCAACTCGATGTGGTTATGCGAGCTTAAGAAGGCCCCAACCACATCCCAATCGTGAGTTGGAGAGACACAGTCCACGGCCAGCGGCATAGGCTGGGCTACTCCCCAACAGACCCATGATTGCCATTCACAAACCTGAGGATACCGATGGAGACCGACCCTAAGGCCGCCCCATGTTCAGCCCCACCACCAACAGAAAAAATTAAAAGGAGGGGGGGCGGGGTGCCGCATCATTCCCATTGCTATTGAAATATTAACTGGACTCGATCTTTCTTTGGCTCTCCCAGCGGCCCCGGCTTGAAACGCTCGAATAGGGCACGGCCTATTTTTATCGGTTTCTCGGGGATGGCATGTAGCCTCTTGGATTCATCATAGCCATATCTTGACAAGAATTCATCATAGCGTTCAAAGTCATCCTCGGACAGATGTATTCTCAGGCCTTCGTCCCTAATCTGGGATGATACCACAACTACCGCCTTCCATAGCGTAGCAAATTGGCAGAACTCATCAGCATTTTTCAGAATGTCTTTCAGTCCCGAGGGGTTACTGCTATAGCCGACGCCATCGACCAAGGCCATAATCAATGGTCGGTTATTGGGGAATTTTTCTTGGAATTTTTGTACGGCAGTAATGATTTCCAAGGAGTCTTTGCTTTCCCCATACTGACCAATGGCCGCGGTGTGAACCGTAGATTTAAAACATACGGCTGGACTGGACTCGCTGGGAACGATGACATCAAAGGATTCACCAAAAATCTGTATGTCTCCGCATAGCGGATTACTCACCTTCTCCTCGGGCACAAATGGGATGCCTGTGGCCCTAAACGCCATTGCCAGCCTTTGTTCGCAAGCATGGCCCCCCCGCTTTGCTTTTTCCTGGCGGATGTAGCCAGGCCAAGTAGCCCTGTTTAGCGCTGAGATAACATCCGGTGTAACGACCTCCAGAGGCTCAATAACAATACCGAATCTCTCGGCGATGACCGTTAAAGCTGGAATCCATAACTTCTCTCGTTTTGGCAAGGTCTTCGTCTCATGAGGGACGACGATATCGATTTCAGATGCGATTTTTCGAAGGTCGGTAAGTATCTTGCTTCTTGTAAGGCCCGATAGTTGCAGGACAAGGTAAAGGAACCTGCCATCTACCCATATCTTTGAGCCCCTGTCAATAATCTGTTTTACACCCTCTATGTCTCCTTTTTTTGAACAGATGGCCATTTTTATTATCTCAGCCATCATATCCATGGGTATTTCGTCTGGAACATCAAAGCCTTCCAAAATTGGCTCATTTACATGATCCCAGACGTTGTCCCAAAATTCCTTAACATCTTCCCCATTGCTAGGCACGAACAGCCAGAATAGCCATTTAATTATTATTCGGATTCCATACTAAAAGAATCCAATCATACACATCTCGGCAAGTATTTATTGGTCGTTCAGGATACCTGGATGTGCCCAAGGTCCAAGTAACATTAAGCGACGAGCAATTGAGACTAATAGAGAAGTTCCGCGGAAAGATGGGCAACACTCAGGCAACCATAATCAAGAATATCGTTCTTGCCTGGTTGGCCGAAAAATCATTCATTTCAGACTCGGTCAAGAAAGAGAATCCGGACACTTTCGCCCGGAGGAAGTAGGATGGTTAAGTCGTTCTCACTCGATGATCAGACCATATTTCTCTCGTCCAGCGAGGACATGAGCATGGTCGATACAAACGCCGTCAATCTGATAATAACCTCCCCGCCATACTGGAACTTGAAAGATTACGGACATCCGAATCAAATCGGCCAAGAGGACTACAAAAGTTATCTGGCGAGGATGAACAAGGTCTGGAGCGAGTGTGCGAGGGTCTCCACGAACAATGCCATATTAGCAATCAACATCGGCAATAGGCGGGCTGAGGGACGGTATTATCCTATCGGATGGGACATTTATTGCGCCATGCCCCCCGAGTGGAAGCTCATCGACAATATTATCTGGTACATCCCCAACGCTCTACCCCAGTGCAAGTGGTACATAGAGAAGTTGTTCGACAATAAATATGAGAACGTCCTGATTTTTGCCAAGAACTATGACTATAACTACACCTTCAACAAGATACGTGTGAAGCAGAAGTACGCCGAGGCGGACCCTCGGGCGGACAACAAGAACCCCAAGGGGCGGTGCATCGGGAATGTAATCAGGATACCCGCGTACAGGCCCCCCAACATCAAGGAAATCGGCTATTATAAGGCGGGCTACCCGGAGGAGCTGGTCTTCTTCATCACCAGCACCTACTCGAATGAGGGTAACACCGTTCTAGATCCTTTCCTCGGCAGCGGGACGACCTTAAAGGTCGCCAAGACGATGAAGCGGAAGGGCATCGGCTTCGAGATTAACGATGCTCTAGAGCCGACCATACGGAAGAGGATTCTTGAAGAGTGGTCGCTGCCACCTTTCGAAAACCTAGACATTATCCACTCCTCGAACAACATACCGGGCATGAATGGGGTGACGAGGCGGCCGGACCTGGACAAGAAGAGTGGAAAAAAGGCAAAAGGACAAGGCCTGGACAAGTATATATGAGCGATTGTACGGCGGCCCGGCAGACCTACCGCACCTTCCTGTCCCTTACAATACCCTAACATGCCGGGGTGCTGGCCTATTGTAAATACCAGGCGCCGGCCTTTAGACAATATGCCCGCTCATGCAGCCGTTGCGGATGGCGCGGGGACATCCGCGAGACCAGGTTCCTCGAGGGCGAGACCATCCCTTTCCGCTGCCCGCTCTGCGATGCGTGGGCCTACTCACTAAGTGGCAAGGACAGGACCGGGCGGTCGCACTGAGGCGGTGCTATACACGCCAAGCTCATTGCGGGGCGATAACAGGGCGCCGTAGCATGATGGCAATAGAATGGAATATGCGGCGTTAACCACATCCCCGTAGCATGGGCCCCACATTGCCAAGTGTCTCAGAATGTTGGCTTGGAAGAGCGCGAAGGTCGAGCTAAACTCGATGCTCCACACATACTATCCTCATTTGGAAGCCGATTACACCACTCAGGCATTAGAACACGACGGATTCGTAAGTGCGGTGGAATCATTCATCAGGCATGTAGAGTGCGGACCATTGCGATGTATTGCATAATAAGGAATCCAATCATGCCAATCAATCACGAAAATTCCTTTTAGAAAAATGTCAACGATTGGGTGCTTCCACCAGTTTTGTACCGTTATCGAGACCGATGCCCGGAAAATCTATTATTAATTTATTACAAAAAAAGGCCTGCCTCAGTTCGATAGGAACTCCTAAGACTGTCTATTACGGAGTGTTAGGACACCCAGGGTCTTTGTCATTCTTCTTCCTTTGTAACTCATCCAACCGCCTTGCCATTCCTGGTGATTTGTGCCTCGCCGACCGGAGTTGCACTGACAGTTGCATCCCCCGAACCAAGGGCAGCCGAGGATGCACGCGGACGCGTCCGGCCATTGAGCATCGATGAGCGCCCAAGCTCTACGGGCATCGTTAGTTCGTCCAATCTTGCAGTCTTCGAGATCTCGGATGATCTATTACATGAACTTAGGCTGGGACGAGGTGTTGACATGCTTTCCGGCAGGGTGGGTGAATCTGGGGAAAAGTACTCATTAACAGATTAACAAGCCATGAACGGGTTGAGAATGCAGCCTGTTAATCATTGGTCAGTTGTCACGGGAATGCGCAATATTAACAGAATAACAGGTTTCCCAAATTTTTATTAAAAAGTAAGGAGAGAAATAATGGAGTAGCCGGGGACTCTTAGATGAATAAAAAGAAGGGGTTTATCCAGCGCCTCGCTCTGTTCCCGAATAATCGCTATTGAAACCTAGAATGATTGACTGGCTGCCCGACATATTAAGTCCGGGCAGACCCACCATATTTCCCATCCAGATATCTGATTTTTTAACTTTGCTTCCTCCTACTCTTCCTTATCGACTTTGGTGGGACGTCCGATTGGTCCGCCATTTTCGTAAAGACCTGCTCAATTCCATAAATACCGCACCGGTTTTAATCCTGACAGGGTAAGCACTGGTGGTGGGGGCGCCCCTACATTCTGATATTTATGAAACGCTACAATGCCGACGTCGCCATATTCATGCCATGATGGCCGGCCCCACTGTCTGGACTGCTGGCGGCACCCACGAGCCGTTCAGCGCGGAATCCTGTGGCCAGTACATACGCAATATGAACATGAATCCGCCTGACGGAGCGGGAAGCCAGTTGGACTCTTTCTCAGCCCCGGGAGATGTTTGTTGGATGTAGATATCAAGCGACCCATCCGGGTTGTACTTTGGGTTACCGCTGTGCGATGTGATCGCATACTGGCTGAGTGGATTGGTTACGAAATGACCCTCGCTGTCGTACAGGGTGACAGACCAGAACGCGTTGACGGGCGGGATGCTTTCTTTCGCAAAGTGTAGCACATAGTTGTTCCCGCCGGAGTAGGGGACATCTGTTGCATTAGCGAACGACCACCAGTAAAGGGCATCTTCCTGGAGGTTGCCAGCACTGTTCCCCGATGCTAAGCCGGCGCGAAGGGCGTAGTCCGTCCCGAAGGCACCCATGCTGTGCGTGATGTTCCAACCATTTGCTACGACAACGCCTGGCCAGTGAGCCTCCGCAGCAGTGACTTGGGCAATGCCGTCCTGAGTGCCCTGGACGATCGCCTCTTGCATTGTAGCGCTCAGGCCATCCCAATCAAATGGCTTGCCCGGAATGATGCCGATGCGTGCGATCTGATCAATAACGGCCGCATCAATGCTGGGTGGGGGATAGCTGCCCATGGCAGAGGTCAAACGGCCGTAGAATTCGTCGGAGGTCATATTCGCAACATAAGCAGCGCTCGTGGAAGCACTAGCATTGGGGATCACGTTGGTATTCACCGGTACGGTGGTCGGCGGCGTGTAGTGTGTTCCCCACGCACTCAGGGGGATGATTGTTATGTTGTCTAAAAAAGCCGTATTTTCAGTAAGATCGGCAGGACCGTCCTGCTGGGTCCGTCCCGCTAGCATGATAGTAGTCGTCGTAGATTGGATCTTAGTCATATTCGAGGGGAGTGTCCCGTTCCACCCGGGAGCAACTAGGACGAAATTGCCCGATCCATTCCCGGTGGTGCGTGGCCCTATTGAAGGGAGATCATTCGTCCACATATCTTCCAGCATCAACACATAGTACCGGCCGCTCGAGGCGGGAACGCTCAGCACCATCGGTTCTGTTGTCAGATTAAACCAGCCCCCGACATAGCCCCCGTCAACGTACGGATAGGGAGCGGTATGCAGCTGTTCGATCTGTTGTTCCCGGTATGGTCTCAGGACCTGGTTGATGGGTATCAGGCCGTGCACATGATCCGGCGTCGACACAGCCGTTTGGTGTTCCTCCCAGACGTCCATAAACACGAGTGGGTAGCCGTAGACATACGCTGCCGCTGCGATCTGCCGCGCCTCCGCCGATGTAGGCGTACCGCTCGTCGTTGGAAGCGTGATCCCGCCGATCGTTTGAGTGGTAGATCGTGCTGGTTGCACGAGTCCGACCACCCAGATTCCAGCGATTACTATAATGATAACGACAAGAATGCCTAGTAGCCTGAGTGGCCTCACGTGGAATAATTGACGACCCGTTTATCTATATTTTACGGATTGAGAAAATCTATTTTTTCCTCATCATACGGTCCTTTATCTTCGAACGACCACGCGAAGGTGCATGTAGATGTCTGATTCGATAGCGCCTATGTGGCCTGAATTGCCAGGAATGCGAGACATATAGAGCTACGAAAGCTGATGACCAGGAATGGAGGGAGCGGTTGGTCAAGAATTGGGCCGACGGGAGAGCTGAGCACGCGCCAGAAGATATCGAGTGCGAAGGATGCAAGTCCGCTAGGATTTCTGGCTACTGCCGAGAACTCTGCTCGGTGAGGCCCTGTGCTATGGCGAAGCGTGTCGACACCTGTGCCGAGTGCGTAGAGTTACCATGCGGCAAACTGAAGGTGTACCTGTCTACGGATCCCGTCGCGGCGAAGAACATCGGAGATCAGAAGGAATCTGATTCAAAGGCGCTTCAATATTGAAAATGTGGAAAAGGCTTACCAGCACGTTGCCTAGAACATTGCCTGATTGCTACTGATCTAGACAATGAGACATCTGGCTGGTTGATGATATGTGTTCGCAGACCCACCAACTTCCCATTCCCAAATAATTTGCGAAAAGTCGCTTTTTGTCGTTGATCATGTAGCTTGGTCCTTGGAGCCAGTGTTTATCGATTTAGCGCTTTGAATATGCAGATATGTGGCGAAACCAACGATTATTTTCTCATGCCAGCTGAAGCAAGTCCAATGTCGTCCTCATGGTTCGCTTCGCCCATCTATCTTGGCACTGTCTCAGGGGAGATGAGATCGCTCATGGAACGGTTGATGTTTCCATATCTGGTATACGACGCAGCCGGTTCCACGTTATTCCAACGTAAGATACGCACTGGCCTGATCTATACCATGGGAATTGATGAGGCCTGGATGAAAGAGATGTCCATTGATCGCCACATCGCGCTCAATGAAAACATCGTGAAGAGAGTTTTAGGTTCGGCCGAATCGCTCGCCTCCACCGACATATACTAGTTTGATGATGTTTGATGATTATTCTATAGATACGTGGCTACAAGGTTTGACGGCGAGGCAAAGGCAAGGAGGCGGAAAAAAGTGTTTCCCCAGGATTGCCAAAGAGCCTTCGACCTGGGGACGCGGCTCGTGAAAGGATGAGGGCATTATCCCAGGGTCCACTCATCGGACACCTCTGGCACTCCGGCCAGGCCGTTGACCATTAAGTCATAAAAGCTGTTGAATCAGATGGAACAATATTTTCATTCCCTCCCTTATGAAGCTTATCGAACTCATCCTTGACGACAAGACACCTCTGAGATGACTTCCTCTCCAGTTAAGAGCGCTCAACGGTAGTTCGGACCATATCAAAACGGGCTGTGCATGAGATGGTGCGATCGACATTTCACTGTCAATCATCGATGAGATCATGGAGGAAACCCAATAAGAAATCCGGTAGGCCATATGTGCCAGCCATGAGGCTTAGGGGAGCCCCGCGTGTAAAAGGACCCTGCCAGCATCCTCTTGATAAGGCCGTTCGAAATTCGAATAAGGATATTTCAGAAAACAATCCAAATGTCTAATTTGGCGCCTGTTGCAAATATATTTGTACACCTTCTACATACGATGATTCGCCAGCCGGGCGCCTTCTTCCCGAAAAACATACGGCATCGAGTTTTCGGACGTCTTCCTCCGGCGGGCGTTTGGGCGTCTGGCTGGCAATGTTGTTGCGTTATAGGCCGGGAAGGAGGCTCTGATAGCTGGGCATGTTCGGTCTCATGTTTCGAAGAACTTCCCGGCCCAATAATCATGGATAGGGCCCAAAGATATGGAGGTTACCCACATGTTTATTGTAGGGCGCATTTCAGACAATAGACCAACTGATGGCCCATTTTGTAATAACACAAGGCCCATTGTACGGCTTGTTGATTTGAGATCGCCTCCCCGATCAGAAATAATTGGTTAAAGCTCTTCCATCAGTGGGTCTTTAACCCATTTATTGCTGATCGGTAGGATCCCAACTTCATCATTCCACTCATCATGCGCTGACGTTCATTACCTGTGTTTTCTCCATGCATGTGGTTGGAAACCGACCTTATGACCGGTCCACCAGGGTCACGATCATTTCGAACATTTTCTCAAGATCGGTGAGGACCACATATTCGTTCACGGTCTTCGTCTGGACGGAATTGCCTGGGCCACAAATGCATATGTTAGGAATTGAAGGGATCAGATGACTCGCTTCGGTCGAGACCTCGAACAGCTGGGCTTTCCTTCCTGCCAACTCCTCGACCTCTTTGACCAACGGGACCTCCGGATCCACCTTTAACGGCTCCACCCGTTTCAGTATCTCTGTCAGATGATTTGTGTTGGCCAGAGCCCCCTCGACCAGCCGGATGGCATCATCGGTCGAGGATTCGGTCAGTATCTCCAGTGCCGCATGGCAGGAGACTACCGGGCCATAAGGATCCTTTCTTTTTCCGCCCCTAATCAACCCAACTCGAAGCCATTGCTTGTCCTGGAGCAGAGGCTTGCTTTGACTCAGGTTGCTGAGGAATTTGGACATATCAACTATGCTGTCCTCACTAGCGACGGTAACGTTCATGGCGACATATCCTACCTGACCGAAGGCAGGCATCATGTTGGTGGGCGCGAGGATGAGTACCCCCTTGCTCGCCATCAATCGAGGATCACGTACCGTCATTTGTGATCCGATCTGATCCCTCAATCCATCGGCAGTAAGAACAATAGTGTATGGTACATCCCAAGGAGCCATCCTTTGAGCGGCCCATATCAGGGCGGCCAAGGCTCCCTTCATATCCGAGGCTCCCCGCCCGTAGATGAAGTCAAGGGCAGCAACGCCTTGGAGGTCGCTCTCCATGTCCCCCTCAGGGGCGGTATCTAGGTGCCCCCAAAAGACCAAACCGCCCTTCCCCTTGGAAGCGATCAGTGCCACCGGGTCCGCATCCTCGTCCTCTATCATTGAGAGGGCCAGGTTCGCGCCCTTCAGCTTCTTCTCCACATAGTTCATCGTGGAGGCGAGACCTTTTTTCTTAGCTCCATTCCACTGCAGGAGATCGATCAGTATCTGCCGTATTTCATAGGCATCATCGATGCTGCAGTTGAGGTTGCGTTCTTCAGAGAGATCTCCCGGAGGCGACACGAAACCAATCTCCTCGCTCTCAGGATTCTCACCATCTCCTTGATCATCATGCTGCTCTTCACAAGTTGCCTGGACGTCAGTTGCAGATGGCGCATTTACTGTTTCTGCCAGCACATCGTGCTCATCAACCACCACAACGTCGGTGTGCTCATCGGGCATCACATCCTCTGGCTCGGGGGCCTCGAGGAATGCCTTCCTCCAGGACTGGATGGTCTTGGGACCGATCCCGATGATGTTGTCGATCATTGCATCGGACTTCGAATCATCCAGAAGGGCCTCCTTCATGTCAGCAAGGGATGTTATTCCCATCTCTTTCAGCGGCTCGGTAAAAGCGGCCCTGTAGTTCGGTAGGTCTGATAGCTCGCCATTTGACTTGCGTTCCGCGACTGACATGTGAGAATCCCCAATTGTTGAACATCGATTCGACCGGGCGATTATAAATTTTATGAAATGTTAGAATTGTCGATATATGAAGATGTATGTTCAGTACTTACTCATCCATTCAGGTTCAACGTCGTCCCGATGGCCTCGGCAAGCATTACCCGTGCCAGATTCCACGATGCTCAATCATCCATTCTTGTGAATCCACCCTCGGTCCTCCCGGCTTCGGCATCATCCGTTCGTATGACCCGTCCGCTTTCATCCACCGACCCTTGACATTGTCGTCAAGATGGATTTGGAGTATATGGTCGAGAATATTCTTCCTTATCCTTTCGTCCTGAACTGGGAAGAGTATCTCGATCCTCTTGTTGAGATTTCTCGGCATCAGATCGGAGGAACCGAGCAATATCTCATCATTACCCCCGTTGCGAAAGTAGTATATTCGGCTGTGCTCAAGGAACCGGCCGACGATGGATGTCACCCTTATATTCTCGCTTATGCCCTTGATCCCCGGACGTAGACAGCACATGCCGCGTATGTTGAGGTCTATCTTCACCCCTGCTACGGATGCTCGGTAGAGAGCATCGATGATCTCCTTGTCGATCAGTGCATTCAATTTGAATGCAATACGGCCATTGCCTGATGCCCTATGCTGCTGGATCTCTCGGGATATCCTATGCAACATCCCGCGCCGGAGCGAGAATGGCGAGACCAATAGTTTCCTGTACTCTTCCTTCCTCGAGAGGCCTGTCAGTGCGTTAAATAGGTCAGATACATCAGCAGCGATGTCGGGATCGCACGTTATGTATCCCAGGTCTCCATATGTTCGCGCCGTCTGGGCGTTGTAGTTACCGGAGCTGAGATGACATATGCGCACGATCCCCTTCTTCGTCCGTCGAACGATGAGACACATCTTCGCATGCACCTTGAGGTTCACCAGACCATAAACGACATGGACGCCGGCATGTTCAAGACGGCGAGCCCAACCGATATTGGCCTGCTCATCGAACCTGGCCTTAAGCTCCACCACCGCGGACACGGCTTTTTGATTATGTCGCGCTTCCACCAAAGCCTCGATCATCGGCGAGGACACGTCGATCCTGTACAGCGTTATCTTGATGGCCAGGACATCCGGGTCCCTGGAGGCGCGCCTTATGAGATTTACGATGGGCTGGAAGCTATCGTACGGGTGATACAGGATCTCATCATGATGGCATATTTCACCCAGGACGTCCCTGTGCTCGGAGAGAGACGCAGGAATGTTCGGTATGAAAGGAATATCCTTCAGGTCCTGCCTGTTGATCCCATGCAGTTGCCATAGATCGACCAATCCCAGAGGACAATCAGACCGATAGACGGCATCAGGCGACAGCCCCAATTTGTTCGCTAACATCTCCGCGACGCTGGATGGCATTGCATTATCGATCTCCAGACGGGAAGGGAGCCCCGCTTTTCGGGTCTCCAGGCCCTCCTCGACCGCCGTGAGCAGGTCCGACTCCTCGTCAAGCTCTAAAAGGAGCTCAGCATCACGGGTCACTCGGAACGGATAAGTTGCCTCGATAACCAGGCCGGGAAAGCATCGGTCCATATTAGCGGCTATCAGGTCTTCGAGGAGAATGAGATCGACCTCCCTGTCATCGTTTACGGTCTTGCCCTTAAGCTGAGATAGATCAACGAACCTGGGGAAAAGGCCGATGGGTATCTTCAGGCGAGCGAACTTCTTGTTTCCGTCGGGATCGATGACCACAACTGCCAAGCTCAGCGTGGAGCTGGAAATGAAGGGGAACGGATGGGAGATGTCGAATACCAGAGGGGTAAGTGCTGGAAAAATATCACTCTCGAAATATTCCCGGAGACTTGCCTTCGTTTCCTCATCCAGATCGGCCAATTTTCGGATCCTGATCCCTTTGTCCCATAATTTGGGCACTAGGTCGTGATTCCATAGGTCACTGTATTGGTCGATGAGGGCCATAGCTTTGGATCTGATTTCCTTGATCTGAGCTTGGGGCGATAGGCCGTCCAGAGGAGGTTCCAAGGCTCCTTTTTCCACCTGCCTACATATGCCAGGGACACGGACCATGAAGAATTCATCTAAGTTGCTGCCACAGATGGCAAGGAATTTTACACGCTCCAGCAGAGGTTGATTTTCACATGCTGCTTCATCGAAGATGCGATGATTGAAATTCAACCAGCTGAGCTCCCTGTTGATGTATAGCTTGGGATCTTCTGGCAAATCGGTTTTTTCGGAGATGGCAATCTCTGTTACTGTCGCCGAGCATGTTCTTGTGTCATCATTTATTGTCATCGATGGCCCCCAACTAACTCCCCGCCTTGATTTGTCTCAAGTCCAATTAGTCCCAGTCAAATACCATTGTTAAATTACTCTGCAGGCTGTTGATCCTGTTCACTATTGTGCAATCATCCGGATATCTAGATATTGCTCGGCCGTTAGAATTATTAGGATAAAGCCGGTATTATTTACCTTCATATATGCAACACTTTCAGCATATCAGAATATTTTCATCACATTCTTGTAGTGATTGAACTGCCATTTTGAAGGGTACATGGAATAAATATGCGCCATCGATACGACAGTACAACAAATGTTGGAACATACTTTCAGAGCACTAAGCTTATGTGCCAAACTATTGGTGGAGTATCGTTCCTGACCAGAACAAATCTACAGGCGAGAAGATCAGAACGTCTGTAGATCATCGGACCACCTTACCATTTCTGGTCAGGAAAACTCTTCTCATGCATTCAATGATCGATCCTTTCTACTTTGTCGGCTTGTTAAAAACCTGCATACGGGCACTATTGAGGCATACTTGAGTTAAAAAGAGAAGTTGATGGTTGATGGCCGCATGGAGCTGAAAAGGCAAAAATTTGGTCCATATTGGCTTATCGATTAACGACCGGATCGCTCGATGACCATCTTGATGGTCTCGGCGTCCCCTTGAACAAGCCCATAGCGGCCGTCCACCGTGTACTCGAGCATCAGCGTGTGCTCGGTTGAATGATGAAGGCCCTTTTCATCCACCCATCTAAGATATGTCCCTACCTTGGTTCGGTCAATGCCCTTAATAACGATCTTGTTAGGCATGCTCATTCCCTTCTGTATCTCCCATCTTACAACCAAGCGAACATCGATAACCATTGTGTCCAGACATCATATGCAGGCCCTTATTCTACTATCCCGTACTTGCTGTAATAAAAACCAATTGCCAATCTTTAATCGATGGCTGCGAATGAAGTAATCGGGCCAGGAGGCTTCTTCGCGATCCGGTATCCAAAAACTAAGTTGGCCACACTACTTCCCGCGTACAAGAAAATGATCATGTACACGGCAATCTCCGTGATCGCCTTCGTAAGTATCCTGATATTGATTGTGACCATAATGGGCGTCATTGACGCCATAATCAACAACGATCTGATCAGCTCGACCAAGCACACCGTTCTGAACATCATCGGCAATTTTCTTCTTTTGGTGGTCTGCGTCGAACTGCTGGATACTCTTTATGCGTATGCGATTAAACAAAAGATACACGTAGAGATCGTAATTCTAGTGACCTTGACCGCCGTGTCTAGAGAACTGATAGTTTTTGATTACAACACTGTGAGCAGCCTTGTCCTGGTTGGTATCGGGGTAGCTATTATCGCCCTATCGTCGTCCTATTATCTTATCCGCAAGAGTAGGACGAACAGGGACCGGCATATCTCCCACGAAGAATGAAATTTGCCGGGACTATCATTTTTCAAACCTGAACGATCCAGATGGGGCGGGATTTGTGGATTGGAAGATGTGATAGAAGACTCGAACCGCATCTGCATTGTGATGAGTTATGGCCGGAAGCGAACCGGGCCCCCATATTAATCACGGCGCAATGTGATTTGAAGGTTCATTGGAGCATATTTAGCGGCGTATGCCTAGCGTGGATCTGTCGGTGACAGCTTTCACAGACCACCATCAGGTTCTTAGGATGGTCTGAGCCATTATGGCACTTCCAAACGATGTGATGCACCTGGATATTGATGGGCCGATCTCCGCAGATTTGACAGGTACGATCATCACGGCTCAGGACGTAGTTTCTGATGCGTTGCCACATCCAGAGCTTGATCCAATCATCGACGCCAAGATAGGGATCCACGCGGCTGCCCTTCGGCGACCATGACGGATTGTTGCTGATTATCCGTTCCAGCAGCACGATGCCTTCGTGCTCGAATTCCATGGTGTTGCCAATATCACAAGCCATAGACTGATTGGAAATTGTTGTGCTGGACTCTAGAACATTTGCCAATTACTATATGTATTAAAACTCAAACATGTATTGTAATGGCAAGAAGCTGATATTGGCGGTAGACCAGCGAGTGAACGAGATCTAGCTATGAAAAACTGAGAACCAAATCTTGCTGTCAGAATTGTACTATGTAGGAGAGTTACTATTCCTTTTGGTCAGCCTTCAGAAAGTCTTGATGATGGCCTCGTGGTCACCTGATCCTAGATGTTCTTAACAGACGGCGTTCTTGGATCGGACGCTAAGTTTTTGCTGTTCCTCTGAGGGGGGTGGTCGATACAAAATCCTCGATTGTGGTTTGATATACTCTCCTCATTGCCACCATCTCATTCACCAACTTTGCATACCCGCTCTGATGCTCCCATCCAGGTTTGTCCTCCAACCTCAATTTCTTGCCGCTAGGGCGTATCGCATGCATGACCCCATTCTCACTACGTAGCTCAGGCATGTCGTCCCAAGCAAGGCCTTTCGCGAGGGCGTAGTCAACAGCCTTCCTGAACATCCTTAAGCTCGGGTCTATGCATCGTCCATCCCACATGTTCTCACCCTTTCTTATTCCGCTTGCCTTATCCAAGGACACAACCCCCCCATTGCAATTTTTCTTCTGAAGACCTGCAGATGTTCATCTTGCTCAGAGTAATCATCGATAAGACTTCAAATCGTCCAAAGGAGAAAAAATAGAAAAGAATTCGAATGGAGAGTACATTCAGCGCCTTAGCCCGCCATACGGTCGGGGCATCCGGTTCGAGGCGGGCTGGGAATCACTAAGTTCTCATTCTCGACCTATTCTACTAAGGCACTCAAATTCATTTGGACTTCATCCTCACGAAGGTACCTTCACGACAGCTCTGATACTTTCCATGATCAAGTCGGCGACCTCCTTGGGGTGGGAAACCATGACGACGTGACTGGATTGAATCTCTGCCGTGGGGGCTCTCATCCTCCCAGCGAACATCCGCTCGGCGTCTGGGGGAATCACCTGGTCATTTGAAGCAACGATGTACCAAGAGGGGATCGACCTCCAAGCTGGCGCGGTCATCACGGTCTTAAAGGTGGCAGCCGAGAGCGGCTGCTGGACCGCATACATGACATTGGCCTTCGTCCGATCGACATCCGCAGCGAAATAGCTGACGAAATCGGCCTGGGGGAGCCATGCGAACCCCTGGGAATCAACATGCATGTGAGCTATAGCGGGCGGTGAAGGTCCCTGCGCGAGAAGGCCTTCCAGGGTTTCTCCCTCATCAAGTCCGAAGGCTGCGACATATACCAAACCAGTGACATTGGGGGCATCCCTGCCAAGCGCGGTGATTATCATGCCGCCGTACGAATGCCCAACCAGAAGGGTCGGACCATCTTGGAGGGCCAGCACTTCGCGCAGTTTGGCGACGTCGTCTGCCAGCGAGGTCAGGGGGAACTGCGGGGCTGTGACATTGAAGCCAGCCGCTTGGAGACGCTCGATCACTCCGCTCCAGCTCGTTCCGTCTGCCCATGCACCGTGCACCAAAACAATATTTCTCTCGTTCATTTCATATCCTCTTATCGATGCTGTGGGCATCGTCTCGAAGAAAAACCTATCACGTTGCAATCGCAGTCAGCTTACATTATGGCCAGAAAAACGCGCACCATGACATCGTTTTTATTCGAGATAACGCGGACATATGTGCGCTATGTTGAATAGGCCAAGGCCGCGCTCTGGCCGAAGGGCAAACCCCCAGCCAATTCAAATAAGTTACTTCACATATCATCCACCATGAGGTCCATATTGGTCCTTCGCTCTTACCATCATCGCAACACCGAAAAGATCGCCAAGGTCTTTGCGGAGGTGCTTGATGCCCGAATTGTCGAGCCGCAAGACACAGGCCTGGAAGAGCTTGGACAATGTGACCTGATAGGCTTCGGTTCGGGGATCTACGATGGAAAGCATCATGTGGATCTGCTGAAACTTGCCGATAGAATGCCTTCGTCCGATAACAAGAAGGTCTTCCTTTTTTCGACCAGTTGGGACAAGAGGATCGACCTGATCCACTCCCAGCTCAGAAAGAGATTGGTACCTAAAGGCTATATCATCATTGATGAGTTCAATTGTGGAGGCTTCAACACCAACAGCTTCCTCAAATACTTCGGAGGGCTGAACAAGGGACGGCCTAATGCTGAGGACCTCAAGCGCGCTCAAGTGTTCGCCCAAGGGTTGAAGGGCAAGATGGGGACCCAATAAACGATCTGGGACGAGAAAGGGCTTGCTCGAGCTGGATGTTCAAGGCCCATGCAAGCAATTCTCCGTTGATGTCCGACTGACCTGCCCCATATCCTATTGTGGCTGAGCTCATAGATGGACCTGAGAAGCCAGAGCGAGCGCTCCCGGAAGGACGATAATTATTGCCTTCGTATCCGAATGGCCTGTGCCCGCCCTATCGACTGCAGCTCACCGCATCATTCGATTAAGGAATTTGCACCCCGCCAACCTCTCGGTTCGCTTCCTCAAGGCGTAGCAAGTCCAGCAGACCCAGTCTCACCATGTGAACAATAATACAATGCAGTAGCAGACCACTGGATCTGCAATTCCGGACCTATTTGCTGCTGACCTTTGCTCACTTATGTGAACTACCTTCATTATCGATGGTCTTCCGCCCCCACTCACCTGCTACGATCATCAGGAGAATCAGGGACGCTATCGCCACGATCATGACCGTTACCGCCACGAGTGGCCGATCGATGAAATTGACTCCAGATATCAGAATGCCTGCCGAAATGTTCCTGTTCGCGGTACTAAGTCCGAACACCCGCCTGGTGTTCGTGTCATGTCCTCCAGAGAAGTATCCGACCACCAATGCGATTATCGCAAAGATTATTGAGAACCCGATGGCGCCAGTCCCGAAGGTGCTGACAATATCGCTCCAGTAGAGGGCAAAGACCAGGAAGAGTAGAAGAAAGATGCTCAGTGTATTGACTGGTACCAATAGTTTCGCGGCCTGCTCGGCGAACGACTCATAACGAAACCTGATCAATAGTCCGATGAGGAGCGGGGCCAGCATGAGAAATACCAAAGGTTTAGCCACGTCCCATGCGTTGACCGTGATGCCTGGAATAACCAATGGAAGCATGATCGGCAGCACGATTATGGTCGCTACCATGAGCAACGTCATGATGCCAACCCCCATGGCGATATCCCCCTTGGCATGTTGAACGATCATTGGGATGAATGGAGCACCGGATGCAAATGCCAGGATCGTAATTCCCAGTCTGATATCTTCCGGCAGCTGGATGATGTATGTGAGAGAGATTATGATCGCCGGAACGATAACGAAATTAGCCACCAGTATCAGAACGTCCAAACGCCAATTCCCCAATGCCTTGGTGATCTTAGCGGGGGTCAGCTTGAGCCCCATAGCAAGCATGGTCCCCACCACAAAGACCAGGGCGAATACCGAGAGCAATAACTCCCCGAGATCGGCCATATTCCCTCTGAAATAATACTTCAATTGGGCATACTTAACCATATTCTAGGCACAATATATGGCCGTACTTCGCCACAACCTTCTGATCTGCCGCAAACATGGGCGTCCTCACAAGTGTTTTTAAGGCGTCACATCCTGGAGAGAGTCGCTGCTAGCCCTTGGCATGCGGGCCTGGATGTATCTCCTGCCGCAAGCGTAAACGGCTGCGGTGGCCGATTATGCTGGCTGCCCATTCTTCTCACTCAAGCATTCAGCCATTCGATGATCGCGGCATTGACTGCGTCTGGTTTCTCAACGGTGGACAGATGGCCACATCCTGGCACCACCACGAGGTGGGAGTCCAGTATGTTGGCATACATCTCTCGCGCCAATCCCGGCGGAGTCAGTGCGTCTTCCTCCCCCACCAGCACCAGCGTCGGGCAATCGATCTTTGAAAGTAGTGGTCGTGAGTCCTTCCTGGACATGAGCGCTTTCTGCTGGCGCACGAAAGCATCTGATCCGGTTTCGTGTGCCATGTCGCGCACGACCTTCATCAGGCCCTCGTCCTTCATGCTATGTCGACACAGAAACTTGGGCATCATGATATCGACTACGTCGTCGAGCTTACCCGCTTTAGCCAGCAAGATTAATTGTTCGCGGCCAGCCCTCTGCTCCGGTGGATCGGGGCGCGCGGAGGTGTCGAGCAATGCCAGCCTGGCAATGCGCTCCGGAGCTAGCCGCATCATCGCGAAGGCGATGTAGCCGCCCATGGATAAACCTGCGAGCGCGAAGCGCGGCGGCGCGTCTTTGAGAATGCGTGCTGCGATAGCTTCCATCGTGTCGCCGTGACGGTGATCGGCAACTGTGATCTGTCCGTGCGGCCACAGCGCTGCAATCTGAGCCGCAAAAAGCCTGGCGCTACACAGCAACCCGGGCACAAGAACGAGCGGCATTGATCGCGTCATCATCCAACCACGGGAGCGCCTCCATAATAGAGATGATGATATTTTCCAGCATGTGGGGTCCTTCGGAAAAAAAGTCTGAGATGAGGACGAACCTCATCCGTTCGTAGTTGCTCTGTATCGGGGGACGGCTAACCTTCTTCAATACCTCGACGAACTATTCTCTAAGTCAGGCCTTTTTTCCTCTTGTTGCGGTAGATGACCAAACCGATGGCTAGCAATGCCGCTGCCGCGACCACCGCCGTGCCGATCATTGCAGCATCGCTTGGACCAGGAACTGTGCTGGCCTCGGAGCCGGTCCCGCCTGGGCCGGCGGGCGTGGTGCCGTTGTTGGGCGAGTTGACGGCGCTATTGGCGTTGTCGGTGCTGGCGCCGCTGCTATTCTCAGCACTACTGCTTGTGGTACTGAGCTCGTGCTGGATGTCCGGTTCGAGATCGTTCTTAATGGCATCCTCGGCAATCAGCACCTTGTCCCCGATGTACACCTCGGGAACCACTGGGTTCTGGACCCCATAGCGGTGATTGAATTGCTGGAAAAGCGCCTGGTTGGTGCTGTTGTAGTAAATCTCGTACCTTTCAAAATCGACCTGAGGATATTTTACGGAGAGGCGATCTATTACTGGCTCAGCGATCACGCAATGGGGGCAGCCGTTCCCATAGAAAAAGTATACGGTGACGGTCTGGCTCTGACCGTTTCCGCTGGAAGCGTTGGTGGACAACGAGCCTGGGTCGCTATCCGTTTGCGTTGCCGTGAGCGCGCCGGTGCCTAATGCAACAAGGCCAGTTGCGGATACTATCACGAGAACCAGCGTCAATACGAGGATCCTGTTGAGGCTCGGTCTCAAGTCATCACCACTGCCTCAGTTGTCCTGCGAGCTAATGCCTTATATTGTTAGCGTAGGCCGACGAAGATGGCCTACTCTGAGTTACTCCAGATCCATCAACGTCGAATGGCGTGTTCGGCGGGGGTAGGACCATTCAGTCCATGCACTAACATCGCGATGTCAGGATCCGCGCTCGCAAGAAGAGATACGGCTCACGATGTCCTCAGTGAGACATCCTATGGTGTAGAGCATCAAGACCGCGAGCCTCATACTGATAAGCGCCTCTTATGTCGGGTCGGCGAGGTCCCACTCCGGGCTTGAGGGATGGCTTGGCCAAGCATCTTTACAAATATGGCGAGCAGCCTAGCAATAATCGCCGATCTACGACAGCTCTCCCTTGGCGATTGAGGATCAGGGAACGACGCTCAGTCCTTGGCGATTGAGGATCGGGGAGTGAGTCATGAGATGTGTCATAGATCGGTGCCTCTCACATTTACATAGCGATAGGACCGACCTCTAGTTGAACAAGGATCGAGAGAACGAATGAGGCCGATGCCACAAATAAAAAAGCACCCACATTTTCACTGGATTGGTAATAACAATGTGCTCGCCAAGAAATTTACCAAACAAAGGAAAAACGAAGAAGGGGTTTAGGAGCTTGCCGTCACGTTCACTTCAGGCACCACTCCCGAGATCTGCCCTAGATTGACCATGCTGTCTATGTCCAGCAACATGATCAGCTTGTCCTTGAGCTTGCAGATCCCGACGAGATAGGAGCGGTCGAGCGATGATGCGAGAGTTTTCGGAGGCGGGGAGATGCTCGATCTCGGTACTCGCAGAACATCCTCCACCGCATCGACGACCATCCCGATCTGGGTCTCCCCCACCTCGGCGATTATGATCCGGGATTTATCGGTGATACCGCTCTCCATATCGATGCCGAACCGCTTCTTGAGGTCGATCACCGTGGTGATCTGCCCGCGCAGGTTCATGACCCCGACGATATAGTCGGCCATCATCGGCACCTTGGTGATATCCTTCACCTTCCCTATCTCCCGGATCTGGGAGACCTTCACCCCGAAGGTCTCCTTGCCCAAGATGAAGGAGACGAGCTGCTCCTCGTCCCCATTGAGCTCTACCTTTTCCCTCTTTCTTCTGGCCAAGGTATCGCCCCTTAGACCGAGGCCTTTATGCCTCTCTTGCCGAGCGCCTCTTTCACCTTCTGGGGAACCTTGGGAGCCTCATTCGTTCTCGGTTTGACGTTCACTGGCGGCTTGGCGATCGGCCGCGACTTGGGGGCAGGGGAGGGGGCCGGAGCCTCCGCCTCCTTGCCCGCCTCATCGATGATGAAGGTCCCTGCCACCCGCTGGAGGTTCACGGCCATCTCGCTGAGCGACTGCGCCCTGGCGGTCATGTCCTCCATGCTCGCCGTGAGCTCCTGGGTGGACGACGCCGACTCCTCG